>JBBIMN010000139.1:5763-6352 GCA_037444385.1 Acidobacteriota bacterium
TGGCAGACCTACGATATTACCTTCCGCGCCCCGCGCATGAACCCCGACGGCTCCAGAGGCTCCTGCGGCGTTTGCCACAGCCGTCACACCTTCGCCGCCTCGATATCCAGGCAGCCCGAAAGCTGCGGCTACTGCCATCTCGGGCCGGACCACCCGCAGGAGGAAATCTACACCGAGAGCAAGCATGGAGTGACCTACCGGGCCTTGATCGGCCGGATGAATCTTGAGAGCAACTCGTGGGTCTTGGGAAAGGATTACAACGCCGCCCCGACCTGCGCGACTTGCCACATGGGAGCCACAAAGGATCTGCCCTCGGCTCACGACGTGGGAACCAGGCTCTCCTGGACGCTCCGTCCGGAAGTTTCCATCCGCCAGCAGAACTGGCAGCAGAAACGGGACGAGATGAAAAAGGTCTGCCTGAACTGCCACGCTCAGAGCTGGGTAAATAATTTTTACACGCAGTACGATTCCGCGGTTTATCCAGGCATTGGCGAAATTAGGGTCAATATCAATGGCTTTGTTAAACGATACAACAGCTTCTGAATATCGACCAAGGTGTTGAAGCGCGGTTCCGCGGATGTACCATGCC
>JBBIMN010000139.1:6362-6569 GCA_037444385.1 Acidobacteriota bacterium
ACCAAGTTCGGCGAGCCCGCCAAGGCGATAATGGCAAAACTCCAGGCGGCGGGCAAACTGGGGCCTGGCCCATTCTCCAAGAAAATACAGTGGGACTATTTCGAGCTGTGGCACCACCAGGGCCGCCGCGCCCGCATGGGCGCCTCCATGATGGGGCCGGATTACGTGCAATGGCACGGCTTTTACGAAGTGGCCAGAACCTTCTAC
>JBBIMN010000140.1:0-6352 GCA_037444385.1 Acidobacteriota bacterium
GAGGTCCTGGTCGAATTGGGTTATATTCCGCAGGACACCTTGGAGTACTTCCTCTCCCAACAGAAGTCCGTCATGCAGCTTTCCCTCAAGGAGGCGGTTATAGACCCGATGCTGATCGCCTCGATCGGCCCGAAGGAGTGCGCTCGTTTTCAAGTCGTTCCCGTAAGCAGAGAGCGCCTTTCGACCAAAGAGATTCTGACGCTTGCCATGGCCAGGCCTTCGGACGGCGAGGCGATTGATTTCGTCCAGAACGTGACGGGGTGCCAGGTTCTGCCGATGCAGGCGAGCCAGAACGATATCAAGGAGGCTCTCGCCCCGTTCCTTCAGGAGGCGCCTGCCGAGGCCGAAAAAGAAAATACCAGCGCGGGCCTTGCAACTGAGCTTCTCAGGAAGGCGCTGGCGAGGAACGTCAGCGACCTTTACGTCGAGCCGGGCGAGCAAGAGGTCGCCATCCACATGCGCATTGACGGCATTCTCTACAAGGCGAAGCCCGTTCCCAGGGAGCACCAGCCTGTCCTGGTCGCCGAGATGAAACAGTTGTTGCGGATGGACCCGGCTTTTTCGGACAGGCCGCAGGAGAGCCGTGTGGTGATGCGCTCGGGCTCCACGCATTTCGAGGTGATCGCCCACTGCCTGCCGACGCGGTTCGGCGAAAACCTCTCCTTGAAAATCATCAACCGCGATACGTTCATCAAGAGATTTGAACAGCTTGGGCTGCCGGCCGAAGACGAAAGATTGCTCAGGACGGCCCTGTCCGCCCGTTCGGGCCTCATTCTCGTTACAGCCCCGCTCTTTCACGGTTCAACGACGACGCTCTACGCCGTCATGAGCGATTTGGCCAAGGACCAGCAGCGCAAAATCATGAGCATCGAGGCGCAGAGCGTCTGCCCAATTCCAAACGTTTCTCAGATCTCTCTCGGAGAAAACGGCAATACCGAGGCGACCTTTACAACCCTCAAAGCGCTGGCGACAATTCAGCCCGACGTTTGCGTGCTTGGAGACCTGCTCGACAGCGCCAACATGATCGCCCAGATGTACAAGTTCATGGGACAGATGCTCGTCGTTGCCACGCTCGAGTCCAGCCACTGCATACAGGCGGTTCAAAGGCTGTTGGATTTGGGCATGCCTCCCCTTGATTTGTCTCAGTCACTTCTTTTGGTGCTCAATCAGCGGCTTGTGCGCAAGACCTGCCCCGAATGCCGCGAACCGGCCGAACTTTCCCCCAAAACGCTCGAAATGATGGGGCTTGCCGAAGGGGAAGCTGCCACGCTAGGCCAAGTCAGCCAGGGCCAGGGGTGCGCCTCGGGCTCCGGCATTGGCTACAAGGGCCGGATGGCGATATTCGAGACGCTGTGGCCTTCCGCCAGCTTCCGCAAATCCGTGGCCCGTAAAGCCGGGGAGAAGGTCCTTGAACGCGAGGCCGCGCGCGGAGGCATGAGCTCTCTGCGAGAGCGGGCTCTTCAGGCCGTGCGCCAGGGGGTGACGACCCTGGAAGAGTTCCAGAAGAGCAACTTCTAGCCAGATGGCGACTTTCAATCAGCCACATCCGCCAAGCATGGATATGCTTCTTCACCAGGAGTGGGCGCGGGCTATGCGCGACAGGTTTGGGCGAGAGGCGGCCAAAAACGGAATCGGGCAAGCCCTTGGCGAACTGAGGCGCGCCTGGCGGGCCGGAGGGCAGGCGCCAAGCCTGGAGGCGGTCAGGAAGGCGGCCGAAGAAACGATGGCGGCCAAGTTTCAGCCCCCGCTTCGCCGGGTCATAAACGCCACGGGGGTCGTGTTGCATACCAATCTTGGGCGAGCCCCGCTGCCGGAGTTTCTTCTGCGCGAGGCCGCTTCTACGCTTTGCCGCTACGTTGACCTTGAGATTGACGTGAAGACCGGAGAACGCGGCCACCGCGACCTCAAGGTCGAATCAGCCTTTCAGGATCTGTTCCAAACCGACTATCGCGTGATAGTGACGAACAACAACGCATCAGCAGTCATGCTTCTTTTGAGCACCTTCTCAAAAGGCCGCGAAACGGTGGCCAGCCGGGGGGAACTTGTAGAGATAGGCGGAGGGTTCCGTATGCCAGAGGTTATGGCCGCCTCCGGCGCCAGCCTCGTAGAGGTTGGAACGACAAACAAGACGAAGATTGGCGACTACGAGCGCGCAATTGGGCCGGAAACCGGATTGCTGCTGAAAATCCACACATCAAACTACCGCGTCGTCGGCTTCACGCACGAGGCCGCCCTCGAAGATCTGGCGGAGCTAGGGCGCAAGCGCTCGGTGCCGGTTGCCTTCGATCTTGGATCAGGGCTTCTCATTCCTCCAGGCATGGCCAACGCCGGCGATGAGCCGTGGCTTGCCGATGCTCTATCTGCGGCTCCCGACGCGATCTGTTTTAGCACGGACAAACTTCTCGGCGGCTGCCAGGCCGGTATTATCCTGGCCTCGCCGGGCGTAGTGGCGGCTATAAGGACCAACCCGCTTCTGCGTGCGCTTAGGGCCGACAAGTACACCTATTTTCTCCTAGGAGGCGTTCTGGATCTTTACCGAAAGGGGCGGTGGAGCGAGATCCCGGCGCTAGGAATGCTCGCGGCCCCGGAAAGCGCTCTCAAGCGGCGCGCTCGCGCTTTGCGCGGAGCCATCGCGAAAAAATGCGCCGGTGCTTTTGCGGCGGAGGTTGTTATAGCCGAAGGCCGCGTCGGCGGTGGATCAGCGCCGCTTCACGGCCTTTTTTCCCCGGCGGCCGCCACAAGCCATGGCCGCCTTAGCGCGGCCGAAATAGAGGCCAGCCTTCGCGGCGGCGACCCGCCAATCATGGCCGTCGTCGCCAAGGATAAAGTGCTGTTCCACGTGCGCACGCTGTTTGCCGGTGACGACAAAGCGATTGTAGCCAGGCTGGCCATGTTGGCTAAGGGCCTATCCTAGAACCAAGACATGGCCGCGCCCTATTTTAGGATAAGCTCTAAGGAGGCTGGATGAGAAGCCATGGAACTTTGATATTGCCGTTGCTGGCCATCCTTTGGCTCGCGGCGGTCTCCTGCGCCGCGTCATCCGGCATTCACCCATCCGCCGTCCCGGCGGTTTCAAGCGCTGCGCCAAACGGGCCAGCTATTTCCCCGCAGCCACTCTCATGGTCTTTCGATGGCACCGTTGGGGCGCGAGCCACCGGAGTTCTCCTCGGCCGCAGGCTGCTGGGCTTTTTTCCTTTCGTCGGCCGGGGCCGCGCCGTCGTCGCGAGCAGCCCCGGCGCTCTCGAAGGGTTGGAGGAGGGAGTGAGCGAGGGGATTGGCGGCGGCTCGGTTCGCGCCATAGAGCTTGGGCTAAAGGGCTCGGCCCAGGAAATCGCCGCGCAGCTTGACCCCGCGACATTTAGGGCACTGATCTGGCTCAATACCGCCACCAGTGGTTTGAGCAAGGCGGAGGTCGAACTCTGGGACCTGGAAAAGGCGAAGGAGCCGCGGAGAATAGCCGTCAAGTTCATTCCCGCCATCAAGGAAGCGGGCTCTGGCCTGGCCGCAAGCCCATGGCTTGTCTTCTCGCTACCCGTTTGCGGCCTTGCCTGGCAACCTGGCCAGCCTGGAGGGCTATGGGTCCGCCAGGGCGCCGAATTTATCAAGATAGATCTAGCAACCCGCGAGCAGACGGTCGTTGCATCTCCGCCGGAAATTCCAGCCGGTGCTTGTCTGCTTCGGTGGGTGGACGATCTTCCTCAAGGCGGAACGCTTGCCTGTTTCGGCTTGGCATCCAAGGAGGGCGCCTGGCTTCTTCGCTTCTTGCCTGGCAAGCAGCCTGGCGCGGAGCAGACCCCGGAGTTCCCCCTTCCTGAAAAAGCCAAACGTTTCCTGGCCGCGCCTTTCCAGCCGGATAGCGGCAACTTCATCCTCGAAACCACCGCTGGTGAGGCGCTCGGTGCATTCACGGACCTTGTCTGGTTACAGGGCGCAAAGGGTACTGCATTCGCCGCTCTTTCGCCGGACGGAACAACATGGGGCGTCCGGGGAGACCTGCTTGCGGTCATTCCGGGGCCTAAAGCGGGCGCCTGCTCGGCAATCGCCGCCTCGGGCCACGACCTTTTTCTTGCTCGGGCGGCGCCACCATACATGATCAGCTCATTCAGCCTCCAGGCCGACCAATCGTGGCTTGAGAGCGCCCCGCCGCTGGTGATGCCTTCGCCCGTTTTGGCCATGGTTGTAGAGACAACGGGGCGGGGGAGGACGCTGTTCATCCTTAGCGCCGGCCAACCAGCGATGATATTCAAGGTAGGTTTAGACCAGTGACGGAGGGCTTGGGGCAAGGGCTTGACAGGCTGGAAAAAGACTTTATACTGGCGTAGGTGTATTTTGGCTTTTCCCTTGAGGGGCTTGTTGGCCGATGTCTGAGCGTTTGGGTGAGATGCTTTTGAAGGCTGGGCTCGTGACGCCCCAGCAGTTGGAGGAGGCGCTCAACCTCCAGAAGACCAACGGCGGGAGGCTGGGGTTCAACCTGGTCAAACTGGGCCACGTGAAAGAGGAGGACATCACCTCTCTCTTGTCGGAGCAGTACGCCGTCCCGGCGATTCATCTGGAACACTTCGAGATTGACGAATCCATCCTCAAGCATATTCCCGCCGATATGGCCCGCAAGTACCTATCCATTCCAATCGAACGGACGGGCGCTACGCTTACGGTCGCCATCGCCGACCCCTCGAACGTTTTTGCTCTCGACGACATCCGCTTTTTCACCGGCTACCAGGTGGAGCCGGTCGTCGCCTCCGAGGCCTCTATCCGCGAGGCTATCGAGCGTTACTACGGCAGTTCCAACGAAATGCAGCTCAAGGACGTGATGGACGAGATATCCAAGCAGGAGGTCGCCGACCTTGAGGTGGAGGAAGAAGAGGGAGAGCTGACCGAGGAGGGCTTGGCCGCGGCCTCCGAGGAGGCGCCCGTCGTCAAGCTTGTCAACGTAATTTTGACCGATTCGGTCAAGAGGGGCGCGAGCGACATTCACATCGAGCCTTACGAGAAGGATTACCGCGTCCGTCTGCGCATTGACGGCGTGCTCTACGAAGTTCTCAAGCCGCCGCTGAAGCTTAAGGACGCGATCACTTCCCGCGTTAAAATTCTAGCCAAGCTTGACATTTCGGAACGGCGCCTTCCCCAGGACGGCCGTATAAAGATGAAGATGAAGCTCGACGGGAAGGCGAAAGAGATTGATTACCGCGTCTCCACCGTCCCATCCCTGTACGGCGAAAAAGTGGTCATGCGGCTTTTGGACAAGGAGGGTCTCAAGCTCGACTTGACGAAGCTTGGGTTCGAACCCGAGAGCATGAAAAAGTTCGAGAACGCCATCGCCAAGCCGTACGGCATGGTTCTCGTCACCGGTCCGACCGGTTCGGGAAAGACCAACACCCTCTACTCCGCCGTCGGCCAGCTCAACACTCCGGAGACAAACATCATGACCGCGGAGGACCCGGTCGAATTCAGCATCCAAGGCTGCAACCAGGTCCAGATGAAAGAGGCCATAGGCCTCAACTTCGCCTCGGCCCTGCGCGCTTTTTTGCGGCAGGATCCGAACATCATTCTGGTAGGCGAGATCCGAGACTTCGAGACGGCCGAGATCGCGGTCAAGGCGGCGCTGACCGGCCACCTCGTCCTCAGCACGCTGCATACCAACGACGCCCCCTCGACCATCAGCCGCTTGATGAACATGGGCATAGAGCCGTTCCTTGTGGCAACGTCCGTTCACCTCATCCAGGCGCAAAGGTTGGTCCGCCGAATCTGCAAGGAGTGCAAGGCCGAGGTTTCTCTCCCCCCCAAGGCGCTTCAGGATCTGGGTTACACCGAAGAGGAGGCCGCGAAGGCCAAAGTCTTCAAAGGCAAGGGCTGCCCTGTCTGCAGCAACAGCGGCTACAAGGGGCGCACGGCGCTCATGGAGGTCATGGAGATGAGCGACCAGTTACGGGAAATGGTCCTCATGGGCGCCAACGCCATCGAACTCAAGCGCCAAGCCATCGAGGATGGCATGATAACATTGCGCCGGTCCGGGCTCATCAAGATTTTGAACGGCGTCACCACTATCGAAGAGGTGGTCCGCGAAACGGTCTCGTAACTGGAGGCGGCTATGGCGCTTTCGATTCACCAGTTGTTGAAGTTCATGGTGGACAACAACGGCTCCGATTTGCACATCACGACAAACTCCCCGCCGCAGATCCGCGTGCATGGCAAGCTTGGCCCTATCGAGGGAACCAAGCCCCTTTCGGCCGCAGAGACGAAACAGCTCTGCTACTCCATTCTCACCGACCAGCAAAAGCACAAGTTCGAGGAGAGCCTCGAGCTGGACCTCTCTTTCGGCATCAAGGGGCTGGCGCGCTTCAGGGCCAACGTC
>JBBIMN010000141.1:0-6288 GCA_037444385.1 Acidobacteriota bacterium
AGACGCTTACCGTAACCACTGGCCTTGTTAGCAACTTAGTCGGGTGCTTATACGAGGATTCAAAAGGCGATTTGTGGGTTGGCACAAACAAGGGCCTGAGTTGCTATCGCGATGGAAAAACCGTGCAATTTCCACAGTCTGGAGAAAAGCCGGCAGGGAACATAACCGCGTTACTCGAAGGACGCGATGGCTCTCTTTGGGCGGGCTCGTCGGAAGGCGGCCTATACAGGCTAAAACAGGAAAGGTGGAAGCACTATGGCCCCGGAGAAGGTCTTGCCATGAATAGCGTGCTCGCCTTGTGGGAGGATTCAGATGGGGCTCTTTGGATCGGAAGCCTCGAAGAAGGATTGGCCTGCTTCCGCAAAGACAGGTTTACCACTTGGCGGAAAAGGGACGGCCTTTGGGATGACACCAGCTTTCAAATCCTAGGTGATGATCAGGATAGGCTTTGGATGAGCTCTAATCGGGGGATATCTTGCGTGTCCAAGCGTGACCTGGCCTCTTTTGCCGATGGAACCGCGAGAACCTTGTCCTGCTTTTCCTTTGGCAGGGCGGACGGGATGAAGAGCGCCGAGTGCAACAAGGGCTTCCCAGCCGGTTGCCGCGCCGAAGATGGCAAGCTGTACTTCCCAACCACGAAGGGATTGGTAGAGCTCGACCCCGCCAAATTTCGAGTAAACCCCGTACCACCTCCGGTCTATATCGAAACGGTGACGGCGGATGGGGAGATTATTCATCCGGGGCGATTGGTTGCGGTTGGTCCGGGCTTAAAAAGGATCGAAGTTCAATTCACCGCTCTCAGTTTGAGCGCTCCGGAGAAAATCAGGTTTAAATACAAACTGGATGGGTTTGACGACCGATGGGTACAAGCCGGCACGAGCCGGGATGCCTCATACACCAACCTTCGCCCTGGGACATACAGCTTCCGTGTCGTGGCTTGCAACAATGACGGCATTTGGAACAACGAAGGCGCGAGTTTCTTTTTCAGTGTCAAGCCCTTTTTTTATCAGACTGTTCCCTTCTATTTTCTGTGCGCCATAAGCTTAGGGCTTATCGCGCTCGCCGCGCACCGGCTCAAGACCAACCAGCTCAGGGCAAGGAATTTGGTGCTCGCGGAAAGAAACCGCCTCGCAAGGGAATCCACGACACCGTCTCACAAGGCCTGAGTGGCGTCGTCTTGCAGCTTGAAACGGTTGAAGCGGTCTTTTCCTCTCGTCCGGCAGAAGCGAAAGCGCACCTAATCAGGGCTAGGGAAATCGTGCGGCGGAGCTTGGAGGAGACACGGCGGGCCATAAAGGCTCTGCGCCCTGGGCCCCTTGAACGCGCCAGCTTGCCGGAGGCCCTGCGCGAAATGGGCGAATCAATTCTTGTGGGAACGCCCATCAGGCTTGTCCTGGAAACAACTGGGCACCCGCAGGCGCTGCCGAACGAACAGGAAAACGACCTCTGGCACATTGGGCAGGAGGCGTTGTCCAATGCCGTTCGCCACAGCAAGTGCCAATCGGTCCTCATCGCCTTGCTCTATGAGAAGGACTTGATGCGGATGGCGATCTCGGACGATGGGGAAGGTTTCGCCGTATCACCTTTTGAGGCGTATGAGGGCTTCGGCCTTAGAGGCATGAAGGAAAGAGCGCGGATGTGGGGCTGGCACCTAAGCGTCCATAGTGTTCCAGGGGCAGGAACAGAGGTCAGCGTTGAAGTTCCCATCAAGCACAAAGACGCAGCAAAACGCCAGGCGCCCGATTCTGCCAGGCAAGGAGAGTAACCAAAAACCACGGAGACCATGTGGAACGGCGCTGAACAACGAAACGGAAAGGCAACTGATGGCAAGCTGTGAGCCAAGCATAAAGGTCTTCATTGTTGACGACCACCCGGTCGTCCGCGAGGGACTCAGGGCCTTGCTGGCAACCCAGGCGGACATTGAGGTCGTTGGCGAAGCCGGCACGGCGCTTGAGGCTTTGTCCATGTTCAAGTGCCTTCGGCCGGATGTCACCCTCCTTGATCTTTTCCTGCCTGACAAGCCTGGATGGGAAGTCCTGGCCGCCATGCAGAGGGACGCGCCGGGTTCGGTGGTAATTATACTAAGTACTTATGGAAGCGATCGCGACATCCGCACGTGTCTGAAAGAGGGCGCGGCGGGATATCTGCTGAAAGACTCGCCCCGTCACGAACTCTTCGCCGCCATCAGGTCCGTCATGGAGGGCAGGGATTACATTTCGCGCCACGCGAAAACGCGCATGGCGGAATTTTCGCACTTGGACAGATTAACGCGGCGGCAGCAGGACATTCTCGAACTCGTAGCGGACGGTCTTTCCAACGACGAGATCGCGCTAAAGCTTGGCCTTACCACGGGAACTGTCAAGGCGCACATTCACAGCATCCTGAGCAAGCTCGGCGTTCAAAACCGCGCGGCGGCCATCGCGACGGCTCTGAAGCGCGGACTCATAAGGTCCAGGCCAGGCCGGTAGTGCGAACAGCTGGGGTCTTTGACACCTCATAACAGGCCAGAAACGCTGCCCGAAAAGTTTTGTCCAACCTCTCCCCACGCGTCCCGTGCATTCCAATCATGCGGGCCCCAACCTGTTGTATAGTACGATCCGCAGCCAGACGGCCTGCTCCAGCGAATCGCTTCAAAGTTGTTGCTTCATGCCAACCATTGTGCTCAAATGATGTTGGTAGCTTGGCCCTGAACGCCGGCGCCAGGAAGCATGTTTCTTTAAGTCGTGACACCTGTCAGGGGGAAGCGATGAACGGGCAACGCTTGTTTTTCCCAGGTTTGGTCTTGGTGATTGGAACTTTCTTGTACGCCCAGGCGCCGAATGTGGGGGCACCGCTCGTTACCAACTACGAGACCGAAAAGTATAACGCCCATAGCCAGAACTGGGTGGCGGTGCAGGATCCGCGGGGTGTCATGTACTTCGGGAATTCCATGGGCATCCTAGAATTTGATGGCCAGCGCTGGCAGGTTATCCCCGTGCCGGGCAATCCCCTGGTTAGGGCAATGGCGTTGGGACCCGACGGAACAATCTATTATGGCTCAATTGGCGACTTTGGATATCTAGTCGCGTCACCCACCGGCAAGGTCTCCGCGATCTCCATCCGGGACGCCATCCCCGATGCCGAGCAGTCCTTCAACGATGTCTGGCAGGCCGAAAGCTGCGCGGACGGGATCTACTTCCTGACGAGGAGCAGAATATTCCGCTTCCACAACGGAAAGATCACTGCCCTTCCTGGCAAGCTCGCTCCCTCCCAAGCCTGCGTGCTCAACGGGACCTTGTTCTACGCGGACATCGAAAAAGGCATTTGCCTGGTGGATGAAGACCGGGTTGTGCCAATCCCGCGGTTGGCGGGAGTGTACAACGGGAAACGCATCGCCATGGCTCCGTTTGGCCACCATGAACTCCTGGTTGGACGGATTACGGGCGATTTCCTTCGGGTCGATCTTTCCGCATTTTGGGATGCGACCTCACGGCGTTACGACGTGAGTCGTCCCACCCCCAAGGATTTAGTCCGGGCCTTTCCCACCGAGATGGACCAGTTCCTGGACGAAAAAAATGCTTATTTGTACAAGCTCATGTCTCTTGGACCAAGCGCCTTTGCCATCGGCACGATCAAAGCCGGCATCATTATTTTTACCCGGGACGGCAAGATCCTTCGAGCCATCAACATGGACACCGGCCTTCTCGACAACACCGTCCTCGGTATGCAGATGGACCGCTCAAATGATCTATGGGCCATGACCAATGGGGGTATCTCCCACTTGGGGCTGAGCGTCCCGCAGTCCTTCTTGGGGCCTCGAAATGGCATTGATGGCATGTCCATATCGGCGTGCTTTCACGATGGCCGTTTGTACGTTGGTACGTACCAAAACCTGTTGGTCCAACGCCCCTTTCGCTTCACCTTGAGGGACGACTTGCCGCGGTACGTGGCCATCAAACAAGGCCCTAGCGAGGTCTGGCAGTTCCTGGAAGCGGAAGGCGATCTCATGGCGGCGAGCGATAGCGGGCTGTTTCGGATCGAAAACGAAACAGCCTTCAAAGTCCCTGGTTCCTCCCTCAGCGCCTACTGTCTTGGGATTTCCAGGCGGTGGCCGGGCTGCCTCTTCGTGGGACTCATGGGGGGACTTGAAGTTTTCAAGCATGCGTCGGGGCAGTGGGCCTTGGTGGGGAGGATGGGCGGGGTCAAGGAGGACATCCGGCGTATCACCGAGGACGCCGATGGCGATCTCTGGCTGAGCACCGAGGCCAATGGCCTGTTGCGGGCACACTTTCTGGGTGGCAATCCAACCGAAGTCGTGGTGCGTGGGTTCGGCCCCGAACACGGGCTGCCTGGGCTCGCGTGCCTCCGCGCCATCTGCCGCGGGACGACCCTGTACGCGCTGTCCCCTAAAGGCCTGTTCAGCGCCAATCTCCAACCATGGAACGCCGAGGGGCCCGACCAAACCAGATTTGCCCCAGACTCTTCTTTGGGAAAGACCTTCAATACCCCGCCCATTGCCATGAGCGACATGGTTTCCGATGGGAAGGGCGGGTTCTTCTTCAACACCGCCGACGGGGTGGTTTGGGCCGCATTGGTCCAGGCCGGATTATTCAAAATGGTCACTCATCCTTTCCAGGGGCTGCCTCCATCAGACGACGCGCTTTATTTCGCCCCCCAAGGAAGCGTCTGGCTCGCGGGAATAGGGCTCCGCCGCGTGGATCCATATGCTTTCAAGGACTACGACCAAGGCTTTGACGTCCTGATTCGGAAAGTGGCCGCCAAAGGCAGGCCCCTCCTATTTGAAGGTACTCACGGCCGCGAATGCGCGGCCCTTCGCCCCCAGCGGACCGTGTTCATCAGTGCCCAGGGGAGCGAAGAAGTCCCCGAATTGCCTTACAGCCAGAACGCACTCTCCTTCGAGTTTTCGGCCACGTTCTATGAGAAGCCCGAGACTACCAAGTTTCAGTACATTCTCGAGGGCTTTGACAAGGATTGGAGCGAATGGGAAAGCGGCACCTTCAAGGAGTACACCAACATTCCAGAAGGTAGCTACCGTTTCAGGGTGCGGGCCGAGAACCTCTATGGGACCCAGGGGCGGGAGGCCGCATACGTATTTCGGATCCTACCGCCCTGGTATCGCACGATCTGGGCTTACCTCTTATGGGGCATCGGAGGCACTGCCGCGCTGGCCGGGGTCATACGTCTCAACACGTTGAAACTGCGGCATGAGAGGGATCACCTCGAAAGCATCGTCGCCGAACGTACCCAGCAGTTGCATGATGCCAGCTTGACTGATCCCCTGACGGGGCTCAGGAACAGGCGTTACATCTCCGAAATCCTCCAGAACGAAGCGAACGCTTTCGTGGCTTGCAAGAAACACCTGGCCAAATCAATAGACAGCCGGGGAAACATTTCAAAAAAAGAGGTCTTCGGGCTATTCATGATAGACATTGACCATTTCAAGCAGGTGAATGACGCCTACGGCCATGACGCGGGCGACCAGGTTCTCAAACGGTTCGCTGATGTCCTCCGGTCCTTCGTACGCGGGGACGATGCCGTCATGCGCGTTGGCGGCGAGGAATTTCTTGTGGTGCTGAAAAGGACGATGCCAGAATATCTCTCAATTTTCGCCGCCAAGACTCTGAAAAAGGTGGCCGCCACGCCGTTTGCCATAGGGGGTGGCATGACCATCCACAAAACCTGCTCCATCGGCTATACCGGTTTTCCGGTTTACAGGGAACACCCCGGCCTGTTTACCTTCGAACAGAGCATCATGATAACCGATCTCGGCCTGTTCCACGCCAAGAATCACGGCCGTAACCAGGCTGTCTGCCTGAAGGATGGTCCCCAGATGCCGTCTGGAGAAGCGATTATCCAAAAAACCGCCACCTCCCTGGAGTTCGCCTTACAGGAGGGCTACTTGCGGATTGATAATGTCGCATTAGTCACTGCTGGCCCAACGTTAGTCGAATAGATTAAATTGGTTGGAGGAAGAAGGTTATGATTGCCGGGGCGGTGAGATAGAAAGCACTTGAGAAATGGGGCTTTTCTCGAAGAGTGAGACGCTGAGGATTCGGAGGATGGTGTAAAGGCTGGCGTCGAAACGAGGGCGTTTCCTGACTATGCCAGGGCTCTCTCCGGCATAAAGCGGTCGTGCGATCTGAATCAAAACCTTCACAAAGCCGGCGTAGATTCTCCAGCCGCGCACTTGGTTGGCGTTGGCCAGGGTGTTCCGGCAAACCGTGCTCCAAAAGCCCATGTGATAGAGCTTCGGGCGGGCGGAAGATAAAGAGTCTTGAATGCCCCGCG
>JBBIMN010000142.1:0-6170 GCA_037444385.1 Acidobacteriota bacterium
GCGCGTCATCAACTTTCTCCAAAAGCAGGGACAGCCGGTTTTCGACACGCAAGTCCTCAAGGAATTGCCGGCCGGTTCGCCCGAGGGCGGCCCGCAGGAGGGCGGAGAGCAAGCGGAAGACGAGGACCCGCTTTACAACGACGCCGTCTCGCTGGTCGTCAGGACCGGCGTCGCCTCGGCGAGCAACCTTCAGCGCAGGATGCGAATCGGCTACGCCCGCGCCGCGCGCCTTTTGGACGTGATGGAACAGCGCGGAGTAGTCGGCCCGGCCGACGGCGCCAAGCCGAGAGACATTCTGATAAAACCGCAAGACCTGGAGTGAATTTGGTGGAGAGCGGAGAGTAGGAAAAGACAAGGTTGAAGTATGAATGTTGAATTAAAGGAGTACCTCCCTTCATCCTTCATACTTGTTTCCCGCCCTCCACGTCTTCACGCCATTTGCGCTCGGTGCGTTCTGACGAGGAGACGCTATGATGGATCTCGCTTCCAGGATCATCCTTGAAAAAGGCGACATCACGAAGTTCACCGGCGACGCCATCGTCAACGCCGCGAACACCAGCCTCGCGCTGGGGGCCGGAGTGGCCGGCGCGATCAGGCGCGCCGGCGGCCAGGGGATTCAAGAAGAGTGCGACGCCATCGGCCCGATTCCTCTTGGCACCGCGGCCATTACCGGCGCGGGCAGCCTGCCTTGCCGCTTCATCCTTCACGCCGCCGCTATGGGGTTCGGCCAGCCCTGCACGGAGGCCAGTTTGCGTGGAGCGGTCCTCCACTGCCTGCGCCTGTGCGCCAGCAACAATGTCAGATCGGTCGCCTTTCCGGCGGTGGGCATGGGCGTAGCCGGGTTCCCGGTGGAAACCGGCGCGGTTTTGATGCTGAAGGTCGTGCTCGACTTTCTGGCGAAGAATAACATACCCGATAAGGTCCACTTTGTGCTTTTCGACTCCGAAACGCTCGAAGCTTTCAGAAAAGCCCTGAGCGCCCTGCCGCCTCAAGATCGCGGCTGATGAGCCCTGATTCTCTATCAATATGGAATGCGGACACCGGCGGGCGTTCACGGACTGGAAAAAGAAAGCCCTGCTTGATTCGCCAGGAGAACGGGGACGGATGCTTCCATTGCCTCTGTGAAAACCACCTCATTTCCAATGGCTGACGGAGGCCGCGCTCGGCCGGAATACGCATATCTCGCCGCGCTCGGAACAGGGAAATTATTCTGGACAGGCGTGATTCGGCGTCATTGAGCGCCGCTCAAGGTTCGCAGCAGCCCGCCGAACTCATCCGGCGGCGCGGGATGGCGGACGAAGTAGCCTTGCGCGATGTCACATCCCGCATGACGCAGGAACTCCATCTGTTCGGCGGACTCCACCCCCTCCGCCACGACCTTCAGGTTGAGTCCATGGGCCATGGAAATCAACGAAATCACGATGGCCGCGTCATCGGGTTCCAACACAACGTCTTGAATGAAACTTCTATCAATCTTGATGAAGTCAATCGGGAATCTCTTGAGGTACGCCAGCGAGGAGTAGCCCTTTCCGAAATCGTCAATGGCGATGCGGGCACCAAGTTCCCGGAGAGCCCTTAACGCAATCACTGTCTGGTCCATGTCCCACATTGCCGTGCCTTCAGTGATTTCGAGAATCAGTGATTCCGGTGGCATCGCCACGGCCTCCAGTACGCCGCGCACGCTATCGGCAAGGTCAGCCTGTAGAAACTGGCGAGGCGAGAGGTTCACCGCGACGCTCAGGCGCTCATTGCCCTGGGCGCGCCAAGCCTGGCACTGTTTGCAGGCGGTGTGCAGCACCCATTGTCCAACGGGGTGGATGAGAGCGGACTCCTCGGCCAGGCCGATGAACAGATCGGGGAGAAGAAGGCCCATGCGCGGGTGGTGCCAGCGCACAAGGGCTTCCATGGCCACGACGCTCCCTGAAGTGATGTCCACAAGGGGCTGGTAGTGGAGCGCCAGTTCCTCGCCCGCTATGGCCTTGCGCAGGCCCTCCTTGAGAAGCAGCCGCTCCGAAGCCGCCGTCGCCATATCCGGCGTGACAAACTGATACGCGCCTCCTCCAGTTCGGCGAGAACGGCGCATGGCTAAATCGGCGCTTCTCATGAGGGCTCCGGCGGAATCCCCGTCCGCTGGATACAGGCTGATCCCGATGCTCGCCGTAAGGTGGAATTCCTGGCCCGCCAACAGGAGGGGCGCCGCTATCACGTCCAGCAGTTCCGTAGCGGTGGCGCCAGCGGCCTTGGAACTCTTTTCATCGCGCAGCAGCACGGCGAACTCATCGCCGCCCATCCTGGCCAGCAAAGCCCCATCTTTCAGCGCGCCAGCAAGTTTACGGGCTATGGCCTGCAGAACCAGGTCCCCGACGCTATGGTCTCGGCTTTCATTGACCTCTTCGAACCGGTCAAGATTGACAAGCAAAACAGCCAGGCATCCTCCCCCCAGGCGCGACTCGCCGATGGCGCCGCCGACTGCCTCATAGAAAAGAAAGCGATTGGGAAGGCCAGTGAGGAGGTCGCGGCGGGCTTGATCCTCCTTGCGCGCGGTGATGTCTCTTGACACGAGCACCATCTCCTGCACGTGGCCGTTCAGGCTGGCCAATGGCCGGCACCTTGCCTCCACCCATATCCATGAGCCATCCTTGCACAGAGAACGATACTCCACGACGGTGGGCTCGCCGGCCAGGTTGGCCTCTCTCACCTTTTCGACCGCCGGCAAGTCCTCGGGATGCACGCGCGCGCGCCAGTCGGTCTGCTGGATCTCTTCCATCGTCCAGCCCGTTGCCGTGAAGTACGATGGACTGACATAGAGCCTCCGTCCGTCGGCGTGAGTTAACATGACGAAGTCGTCGGTGTTCTCCACGAGCATCTTGAACCGTTCCTCACTCTCGCGCAGCGCCTGCTCCGCTTGTTTGCGCTCGGTGATATCGCGGATCGCGATGAGATGCTCGGCCTGTCCCTGGCGGTATGCCTTGCGCCCTCGCATTTCGACAGGAAATGTCGTCCCATCCTTGCGCAGGAACAAGCACTCATAAGGCCCGTCATGATCGGAACGGTCGCATTCCATGACGAAATCGAGCGCCCCCGGCGTCACGTACTGCGCGATGTTTCTGCCGATCAGCTCGGCGCGGTCAAGGCCCAGCATCTCGGCGAGCTGCCTGTTGGCATCGAGGATACGCCCCTCCCTGCACACGGCGGTTCCCTCGAAAGTGGCTTCGGATTGGCTCCGGAATCGTTCTTCGCTTTCGTGGAGAGCAATCGCCCGGCGGTTAGCCACGGCTCGAAAGCCCGTTGCCAAGCCGGCGATGAGGACGACGAAAACAGTTTTCGCGAGCATTCTTTCCAGGGAGTTCTCCCCGGTTGCGTTCTCGACCTGCACGAACGGCTCCGCCAGTGACACGGCCAAAACCAAGAACGGGATTCCTGTTCCCCAGAGCATGGCTTCTCTGCGGCGGCCCAACAGGATCATTGCGAACGCCACGAGCGAAAGCCACCAGATCGTCGAGCTCATGCCATAGGCGACGGGAATCAGGAGAGCGATGGTCGCAACCGTCGCGGTAGCGTGAACCGCGCCGCCCGATCTGGTTCCGGGAGATCGCCTGTACCACGCGTAAATGGCCAACATGGCTGCGGCGCCGGTCGCATTGGCCCACCATGGCGTCGGTTTGCCGGTAGTGAGAGTAGTAGCTAAGCGTGTTATAGCAAATATCAAGCATGCGGCGCCAACCGCCACCATTCCGATGATGAGAAGGCTGTGCCGGTCGCCGACGGCGTCAGACAGCATGCTTGGCCGAGATGATGGCTCGGGTGATGCAGTAGCTCTCAACAGACCATGCCCCTACGAAGTTCTCACCTGCGACGTCATTTGAACTTCCAGATCCTCCGCCGCCACGGCGCTGCTTTCGGGACAATTCCGGCTCTTTCATTCCCGATCCGGTCCCGCTCTGCGCCGTCAGCCGAAAAGCTCATCCCTACCCCTGATAACAAGCTCCAGAAACTTCAATTTGCCACAACGCTTATAATTTACATCCTCTCAGCGGATTTGTCCAGCGCCTCCGGGAAATGCCATCGGTAGCACGCTCGTACAAAACCACCTTTTTGCGGGCCCCGCTATGCAGGCCGCATTCGTAGTACAGCGAGGAAGGTGCGTCCAGGCGCCCCGGGTATGAAGGGTCCCCGCCGTAGAGGGCCTCCGGCGCAACACGGCCTGCGGGAGTTTCTCGGCAGCCTGCTAGGGAAGCCTCGCCTGCGCAGCAGGACTATAGCCACCGCGAGGGCGGCGAAAAATGGCGGCCGGCTTGATTTTTGGCACGTCAAGGGACATCCTGTGGTTCGAGGGAGGACCCTGGTGGACGAGATTGAGTCATGCCTTGCGCCATCCGCCGGTGTAAACAGCGGCGCCTCGGCGATTCAAACGCTTGCAAAGGAGCTTGCGCTCGGCGCAAGAGATAAGCGTGAAACGGCGGCGCGCCTTTTCCGCTACACGCGCGACGCGTTTCGCTACAACCCATTCGCGCCATTTCAGACCATAGAGGATTTCCTGGGAACGTCTCTCTTGAAGCGCGGTCATGGATTCTGCACTCAAAAATCGGCCCTCTTGATCGCGCTCTGCCGCGCGGCCGGAATCCCAGCCCGCTTTCGCTTTGCCGATCTAATCAACCACAACCTTCCTGGAAGGCTGGGCCAGGTGCTTGGAACCAACCGGATGATATACCACACCTACACCGAGATTTTTCTTGAAGGCCGCTGGTTCAAAGCGACGCCCTCGTTCGAGAAGGCCCTTTGCGAAAAAATGGGATGGCGTCTGTGCGACTTCGATGGAATGGGCCACGCCATCCTTCAGGCCACCGACCTGGAAGGCCGCCCCCACATCGAGTACGTGCTAGACCGTGGAGCGAACGTATCGCTTCCTCTCCAGACGATGCTTGATACCTGGCTTCAAGAGTATGGTGAGGAGGCGCTGGAACGATGGCAAGCCGCGGCAGCGATGGAGATGGCGTAAGTTGGAGAGCGCCATGCGGGATAACCAGCTTCCGGGACGGGAAAGGGCGCCCGCTGCTCGTGCCGGGGCCAAGTCGGCGGCGCCGTTCGGCCTCTCCCCTTGACTGCCATCATATAAACCATTATATTTAATGGCGAGAGGTGCGCCATGCCCCAGGTGAAGGCGATCTTCCTGCCGCCGCTCAAAGACAACGAAGGCCGGGATCTGGCGGAAGAGATCGAGGAGACCGAGAAGGCGTGCTTCATCGCCTTCGGAGCGTGGTCTTTCTCCGGCTACATCAAGGGGACCTGGAAAATGGAGACCGGAAGCAGGACACCAGCGCCCTCTACTGGATCGTCATGGATGAGAAGAGGCTGCCCGAGCGCGAGGAAATCCTCCTGCGCTTCAAGGCCCGGGCAGCCCAGGGAGCGATTTACCTGGGGATCGAACACCACTTGGATGTCCGGTTTCTGTGAGGTGGCCCATGAACGCAAAGACCGCTGAACATACTGAAAAGGCTCTCCTTCACGAAGCGCAAGCGCTCCTGAAAAAAGGCGCCTCCGCAACGGAGTTCTCGGCGTACTTCTTCGGCCCGAAGGGAAAGGTTCCCTCCCTCTGCCATACGCGGAAACAGCGCGACGCCTTGGCCAGCACCAGTGCCTTCAAGCGCCTTCAAAAGATGCTGTCCACCTTGCGCTCAAAAGAGGCCAGGAGTTTCGAGAGGGAGATCGAGCAGCTCTCCGGCCGCGTGACCATCAACGTCCCGCGCAGCCTGCACGCCGCGCTGAAGCAGGAAGCTGCCTTCGAGCACGTGTCGCTCTCCGAGCTCATGCGCCTCAAACTGAGCGTGCCTTACAAAGCCAGCCTGGGCCTGGGCCAAAAGTAACCCGGCGCGTACGCGCCGCGATGCTTGCCGCTGCTCTTTCGCCCTTTGCGGCTTCTCTCCCCGCCGAGTACCCGAGCCTGCCTGCCGCCTGTCTGCGTGCACCGCCCAGGCAGGCGAAGCCCCAGCGCACAAGGGGCGGAAATAAGTATCGCGCCCTCGGAATTCCCGGAATTCAAAACCGTCAACATTACCCCCGTCGGAGTAGTGGGTGAAGTAGTCCCCAATCCCGCGATGGAACTGCAACGGTGCCCTCAAATGCCGATGAGCACGTCGTTTAGCCAAAATGGCCGTTCACCCAAAAGGGAT
>JBBIMN010000143.1:0-6125 GCA_037444385.1 Acidobacteriota bacterium
CGACTACACCGATTCCTGGTTCATCGGTTTCAACCCAAATATGGTCTGCGGAGTCTGGACAGGCAAGGACGACCACAAACCCCTGGGGCGGCTGGAGACCGGAGCCCGCGTTGGCTTGCCGATCTGGCGGAAGTTCATGGAGCCGGCCTGCGCCGGACAGGAGGACGTTGACTGGCCTATGCCTGAAACGGCCGTCAAGGTTCTGGTTGATCCGCAGACGGGGCTTCGCGCCGGCGTGGATACCCCATGCACGGAGGTGCGCGAGCAGTACTTCGTCAAAGGAACCGAGCCCACAAAGGCCTGCAACGCACAGGCGCACTTCAGGCTCAAGCTGCCATACTTCCTCCAGCGCTATCCGATCAGCGCCGACGGACATTTGGTGATTCCAGAAGCCGATCTCGATGCACGCTGCGAGCAGTTTCCCGCCACCGTGAAACGCGAAGGGCGGACGCAGTTGATTGTCGCGTGGTTAGGCGCTACATTTTCAGTGCCGCTTGAGATCGCGCCTGCCCGCGAGGGGCCGGTTCCCCAGGCGGTGATGCCCGGCCTTCCGCACGAAGGGAGCGTTGCCTGTGGCGCCGTCGTCGAGTACCTCGGCGAAAAAAAATAGCAGCGCTGAAGCGGTTCTCTGGCGCCATGCCGAAGATGGCGCCGTGGTGTGCGATCTGTGCGCCCACCGGTGCCACATCTTGCCGGGGCGAAGCGGGGTCTGCCGCGTACGCGTGAACGAGGCGGGCGAACTTCGGACGCTCGTAAAAAACCGCCTCGTGGCCACGGCGGTGGACCCCGTCGAAAAGAAGCCGCTCTTCCATTTTCTGCCGGGCAGCCTTACCTACTCGATCGCGACGGAGGGGTGCAACTTCAGGTGCGACTTTTGCCAGAACTGGCGGATCAGCCAGGCCGCGCGGCTTTCGCCAGGGCAGATCGCCGGCCGGATCGTCTCTCCGGATGTCGTGGTGGAGGACGCTTTGCGCCATGGCTGCGCGTCAATTGCCTGCACCTACACCGAGCCGGCGATCTTCTTCGAGACGGCCGAAGCCGTGGGAACTTTGGCGCGAGAGAAGGGCCTTGAGACCATATTCGTGACCAACGGCTACCTTACGCCCGAGACGGCCAAGAGGGCCCGGGCGTTTCTCGCCGCCGCCAACGTTGACCTTAAAGGCTTTAATGACCAGCGCTACCGCAGGGTCTGCGGCGCCACCTTGCACGGCGTGCTTAAAGGGATAGAGGCGCTCAAGGAAGCGGGAGTCTGGATTGAGGTGACGACGCTCGTTGTTCCGGGCGTGAACGATTCCGGCGAAGAGCTTGGCTCAATCGCGAAGTACATAGCCTCTCTGGATCCAAACATCCCCTGGCACGTTTCGCGTTTTCATCCCGATTTCAAAAGGACGAATGCCGGGGCCACGCCGGTTTCATCTCTTGAGAGGGCGCGCGAGGCGGGCCTGCGGGGCGGACTTGCGCACGTCTACGTGGGCAACTTGCCAGGCCACCAAGCCGAAAACACCTTTTGTTCAAAATGTGCGACAATACTAATCGAGCGGTCCGGTTTCAGCCTTCTGAGGAACCGGGTCGTAAATGGCCGTTGTCCCAAGTGCAACGAGGAGATCGCTGGCATTTGGGCATAAGGCAAATGGAGGTCTCATGGCTTTCGGACCGATTAAGAACGAGGGCGACCCGGTTTCCGACATCAACGTCACGCCGCTGGTGGACGTGATGCTAGTGCTTCTGGTCATTTTCATGATCACCACGCCGCTCTTCGAGCGCGGCATTGACGTGAACCTTCCGCAGACCGTCTCAAGCAACATCAGCGGGGCGGAGAGAATCATCCTGACAATCCCGAAGGACAAGAATTACGTCTACTTCAACAGCCAGCCGGTCAACCGCGACCTCATGAGAGGCTATTTGGACCAGATTTTCAGGACCAGGCAGGACAAGACCATTTACCTTTTCGCCGACAAGAGCGTTCCATACGGCGAGGTGCTTTCGGTGATGGACGAGGTGAAACAGTCGGGCATCGAGACGGTCGGATTGGCAACCGAGCCTCCGGCCGCCAAGTGAAACGCAAACGGGGGCTCTGGTGGTCACTACGCGCGGCCCATTCGTGCCCACGGTTGGCGGCGTGTCTCAGGCCGGCCAGGCCGCTGGTGCGCCCCCCGGTTTTTCCCGCTCCACCTTAAGGCCGCTACACGGCCCCAAACCGATGACGCTTCCCGTGATGATAATGGTTTCGTCGGTAATCCATCTTGCCGTTGTCTGGGGAATCCTTTTCTCTCCGGCTTTCCACCAGCGCCCCGCGGTGCAAGAACCTATAAAGGTCAGGCTCATCGAACTTCCCGCGGGCCTCGGTGGCCTCTTGTCCGGACAGCCCGGGAGGCCCGAGGAGCCCGCCAAGACGGCATTGCCCGAGCCGCCGAAACCGCTGCATCCCAAGGCCACGCTGCCTGGAAAGGCGCCTCCCAAAACTTCAGCGGGGGCCGCGCCAATTCAAAACGCGTCCCCTGGCGTGGCGGCGGGACTTGGGAAATCGGGCGCGGCGGGGCTTGGAGGCAAAGGGGCGGGAGTGCTTTTGGATGAGCCGGCGTTCCAGTACGAATGGTACAAGGCCCGGCTGGAGGATGCCCTCAAGGCCCGCTGGAAGAGGCCGGTTCTCAATGCCAGCCTCTCGGCCAGCGTCCATTTTGTCATCATGGCATCGGGAAGCGCCACGGAGGTGCAGATCGTCCAATCGAGCGGCAACGTTGCCTTCGACCAGTCGGTGCTGAGGGCGGTCTACGACGCCGCGCCATATCCCAAGTTCCCGCCAGGCTTCTCGGGCGAAAGGCTGGGCGTCCTCTATACATTCGAACTTATCCCGGACGCGGGCGAGTAACGATGCCTTTGCTTATCCGAGAAACTCGCTCCACCGTATCTAGTCCCCGCCTGGCCCTTCACTACGAAATATCAGGCAACGCGGATGGCTTCCCGCTGATAATGGTCCCCGGCTGGACGCTCAACGCCCGCCTTTGGGACCTGGTGGCGGGGCCGCTCGGCGAGAGGTTCAATGTCATTCGGTACGATCCCAGAGGAACGGGGCGTTCCACTTCAACCCCTCTTGCCGAGTATTCCAGGGTTGCCGACGCAGAGGATCTCGAGGCGCTCATGGACGCACTCGGAATAGAGCGGGCGATTCTTGCCGGCCACTCCAAGGGCGCACGCGTCTGCGGCCTCTTTGCCGTGCAGCACCCCGACAGGGTTGCGCGCCTCTGCTACGTCGGGTCGGCTGAACCTCACGGCGGAAAGGCGCTGGAACGGAACTTCCGCCCGATTGCCAGCGCCTGGGCCGGGGACGTGAAACGGCTCGCCCGCGAAGAGGGCTTAGGCGCCGCGATGGAGAGACTGCAAGGAGGAAACCTCTTCGGCAAACTCCGCGTTTCTCCCGGCGGGATGAGGCTTCTGCGCCGTGCCGTGGAGGGCTATCAAGGGGCGGACCTGCTAAGCGACGTGCCTCCTCGCGCTTACGACGCGGAGGCGGGCGCCAAAGCGCTCGCCATGCCGGTATTGGTGCTCTGCGGCGAGACAGACCCTTTTCTCGGCGAGTGCCGCTACGCCGCTTCCGTTCTGCCTTCCGCCCGGCTCGCCGTGCTTGAAGGCTGCGGCCATATGCCGATGCTGGAATGCCCCGGTGTTTTTCTTCGCGAGCTGACCGACTTTCTGAAGGACGTGAAGCCATGACCCGCGACTACGAAGCTATAGCCGGCCGAACCGCCGCGCTCGTGCCCCAAAGCGCTTCCAGGAAGGAGAGACTCCTCCTCCTTACCAGCATCCTTTGGGAAGCCCTCGCCCAGGACGGCGTCTCCTGGTGCGGTTTCTATGTCCCTTCAAAAAACAGGCGCGAACTTCTCCTCGAATGCTGCAAGCCGAAGCCCGCCTGCTCTCCAATAGGCCTTCACGGCGTCTGCGGCAAGGCTTTTCTGACGAAAAAGCCAAAGATAGTGCGCGACGTGAAAGAGCTGGGCGCCGGCTACGTCGCCTGCGACCCGCGGGATCGCTCGGAGGCCGTCATCCCTCTGATTTGCGAAGATGGCGCCTGCTGGGCTGTCCTGGATCTGGACAGCCACGAGACCGGCGCCTTCACCCGCGATGACGCCGAAGGGCTGGCCCGCGTCCTTTTCGCCGCGGGGCTCAGCGTCCCAGCCAAATGCGCGAATCATGAATAGTGACTCGTGAGCCGTGAGTGGTGAGTAGATGCGGCGATGCTGAAGGCGATCCACGCGCAGGAAGAGGCGCGGGAGGAAGCGAAGCGTCCAGCAGGACCTGCCTGCCGCCTGTCTGCGTGCACCGCACAGGCAGGCGGCGCTAGCGGCGCGGACAGGCGCCCGTTTATCGAAACTGACTTGCCATCCGAGCACGCGCCAGCATTGCGCTTGCAGCCGCGCGGAAAATTATTTTGGACGGCAGTGATCGTGTCCCCGGAATTCAACGACGCGAACGGGTGCGCGGGTGTTTCGGCGGTGAAAGGGGTGCCCGCATCCCCTTCGAACTCGCTGCGCCTCACGAAACCCTCCGGCTACACAACGACTACTACTCGCCAAGCATACTCCCAGGCGCGGAAGCCTTGGGAATCAGGCGCCGGCCGAATCGGGGGCGCTCAACGCCACCGGGCCGCCGGCACGCCGGCGGATGATGGCCGGAGCGAGCCCGGCCCATTTCACGGAGCCGTCCCCCCGGACGATCAGCAGCCCGCCCGACGGAATGCCCCACGCTTCGCCGCCCTCGGGCAACAGCGCGACGAGGGACTTCAGCTCGGGCCAGCCGGCATCCTCATCGTGGGTGTCGCAGCAGATGGCGGCGATGCCGAGGCAGGGATAGAGTTCAGCGGAAGCATCGTCATTGGGATCGGCCCACCGGATCCAGTATTTCGCGAGCATGATGCTCCCCGCCGAAACTCCGATGAAGGCCTTCCCCTGCCCGGCGAGAAGCCGCAGGTGGGCCGACATGCCGGTCTGCCCGAGGATTTCCATGCCCCGCTCCACGTCTCCGCCAGAGACGAAAACCGCGTCGGCCCCATCGAGGAGCGCCCTGGCCCCCGCGAGATCGGGCTTCCGGCCGCAGAGCTTGACGGGAAGGACCGCGCCGGCGCCGGCGCCCTTCAGCCATCGCCCTATGACGAGGCGGAAAGCGTATGAGTCCTCCGAGGCGGCGCCCACGTAGGCAATGGAGGGACGCGCCTTCCCCGTTCCTCGAACGGCTTCGGCGAGAGCGGCATCCGGCCTTCGCGCGAAACCGCCTCTGCCTCCGGCGAGGAGAAAAACAACCCCGGTCCCCATCGGCCTCCCCTGCTTACGGCGGCGTGAAAGCTTCCGCGAACGGACTCTTGGCCAGGAGATATTTGCCGGAAGCCTCGGGCGCGATCTCCTGGCGCTCTTCAATTCGAATGCTCGTCTTGCGTCCGTAAAGTCCGGTGAGAATGTCCCGGAGTCCGTCCAGCATCCCGGAGTGAGAGGGACGATCGAAGACCGCGGTGATCTCGTAGTCCGCGCGCCCACGCTGAACAAGCTGGTAAGCCACGAGCGGGCTTTCCGCCGCAAGGGCGCGATCGAGCTCGGCTTGGGTGACGGGCCTGCCCTCGGCGCTGCGCGTCAGGCTCTTGAGCCGCCCTTCAATCTCCTCGACGAGAACCGTGCCGTTTCTGCCGCAGGGACAGCTTCCAGGCTTTCCAAGCCGGACGAAGTCGCCGGGATCGAAGCGCAGCAGCGATACCCATTCGTTGCCGAATGGCGTGGCGCGGATGGAACCGACCCCCGGCGCCGCGCCCTCCAGCGGAACAAAGTCCGCGCGGCACGCGGCGGAGTTCAGATGATACGCGCCGCATTCGCACTGCATGAAGGCGTAACCGATTTCAGTGGAGCCGTACGAAGAGGCGAAGGGCGCCGCGAAGACCTCGCGGATCTGTCTCAAGTGCAACAGCGATGGGTTCTCGTAGGTGAAGACGATGATCTCCGGCTCCGTCACGCTGAGATTCATCCGGGCCGCCGCCCGGCTGAAGCGGGCAAGGTAGGAAGGGTTGGCCTCCAGAACCTCGGGGCGATACCGCTCGAGTTCGCGGGCCATCCTGCAAACCGTCTCTTCCCTCCACAAGAGGGGCG
>JBBIMN010000144.1:0-1141 GCA_037444385.1 Acidobacteriota bacterium
ACCCCAAGCTCGATCCCTTTTCCGCCGGAGTACGCCGTGCGCTTGCCCACCCTACCCCCCCACCCGCATCCAGCGCGCGAAGACAAACGGCGCGCTGTATAAATCCCCGCGTCTGTTTCTACTCCCCGCTCCCCGTTTCCTGCTTCCTACTTTCCAGCCACGTTCTTGCTTCGCTCATCTCTTCTCGATTATCCCCACTTGCCTTAAGAGCGCTCTTCAGGTTAGGCTTCGTGGTAGGGGGTGCCATGGGAGCGGTGGCGTGGAAGTGGCTTGGGACTGGCGTGCTGGCCATGCTGTTGGCGGGGCTTCTGACGTGCGGCGGGCCGGCCAAGCCGGAAGTGGTCGTCTACACCTCGGTTGACCAGGTCTACGCCGAGCCGGTGCTTCGTGATTTTGAAGCCGGCACCGGCATAAGGGCGCTTACCGTCTATGACGTTGAGGCGGCGAAGAGCACGGGCCTGGCAAACCGCTTGTTGGCGGAGCGCAAAGCGCCGAGGGCGGACGTTTTCTGGAGTTCCGAGATCTCCCAGACCCTGCGCCTCGCTCTAACGGGCGTCTTGGCATCTTATCTTCCGGCCACCGCCGCTGATGTGCCACCCGCCTACCGCGACCCAGACGGGTTCTGGACCGGCATGGGGCTGCGGGCGCGCATCCTGCTTTGCAACACGAAGCGCGTTCCCTCCGGCCACATGCCCAGGACGCTGGACGGCCTCCTTTCGCCGCGCTGGCGGCCGGGCGATATAGGCATCGCCAATCCGCTCTTCGGCACGTCATCCACGCACATGGCGGCGCTTTACGCCGCGCTCGGCCCCGAAAAGGCCATTGCCTTTTATAAAGAGCTTCGCGATAAAGGGGCTAGGGTCCTGGATGGCAACTCGGTCGTGCGGGACCTGGTGGCCAGAGGAGACCTCGCGGTGGGGCTTACCGACACTGACGACGCTCAGGTGGCGCTCGACGCGGGCGCGCCCGTCGAGGCCGTCTATCCGGGCGCGGCGGGCTCAGAGACTTTGTACATTCCAAACACGATCGCCGTCGTAGCCGGGGGGCCGCATCCAGCCGAAGCGAAGCGCCTTGCGGACTTTTTGTCCTCCAAACAAACCGAGCAGCGCCTGATCGCCGCTAAGTTTCTCTGCGCCTCGGT
>JBBIMN010000144.1:1151-4145 GCA_037444385.1 Acidobacteriota bacterium
GTAACGGCGTCCAGGAGGCGGCCCAGCGCCTCGGTGCGCGAGGCGCCGAAGGGATTGGAGGTTTCCTGGTTCCATGCGGCCCGGAATCTCGACCGGGCCAGGCAGGACGCCTCGAATCTGTTCATGCGGTGAAGAAAGCGCGCGCGACTTCTTTCCCGCAGATGGCGGCGGCCTTCTGGGCCGCGCTCTTCTTCATTCTATGCTCCGGCCCGGCGCTGTTTCCGTTGGTTCAGGGCGCGTCAAGGCTTTCCTCCGGCCATGTTTGGAATACGAGCCGTCTTTGGCCATTGGCGCAAAGAAGCGCCGGGCTGGCGGCCTTCTCGGCGGTGGCCGCAATGACGTTGGGAGCAGGGCTCGCCCTGTGGCTGGTAGCGGGAAGCGGAACCTTCCGGCGCGCGGTCCGGGTGCTCTACCTGCTTCCCCTGCTGCTTTCCCCTTACCTGACGGCGCTGACGTGGATGACTCTGCTTTCGCGGGATGGAGCCGTTGCCCAAGTCTGCCGGGGATTGTTTGACATCAACCCAAACCCGTTCGGCTTCTGGGGAACAGCCCTTGTTCTTGCCGCCGTCAACGCTCCGGTGATCACGTGGATGACGCTTGTGTCGCTCGAATCGCTAGAGGCCGGCCCGCTTGAAGCCGGCGCGGTAATGGCCGGGGCCTACAGGACGTGGCGCGGCGGGGTTCTTCCGCGCTTGTTGCCGGCCGCAGCCGCCGGCGCGGCGCTGGTCTTCGCCCTCTGTCTTGCCGAGTACGCCGTGCCGGCGCTGCTGCAGTACAACGTATTCTCGATGGAGGTCTTCGCGGAGTACAGCCGTAGCGGCGATCCGGCGCTCGCCGCGGCGCTCGCGCTGCCCGTGGCAATCCCGGCTCTTGCGGCAGCCGCCGTCGCTGGATTTTCCGGCCGCCTCCTGCCATCAAGAGGCGCGGGGGAAGAAGAGGCGGCCGATTTTACCAGGCTGCAAGCTCCGCCGGAGCTGCGCTTGCTCGGTTTTCTCGGAGCAATGTCATTCTTGTTGGCCCTGGTCGCGCCGGTGGCGGCTCTTGTATGGCAGTCCTTCATGGGCGGGCGGCCGGTTGAAGCCGTGGCGAGCGCTTTCGGCCCAATCGCCTTCTCCTTTGTTCTCGCCGTGTCGTCCGGCGTTCTCGCCGCGGCCCTTGCCGCGCCCGTCGCCTGGGCCTTTCACCGGTCAGAGTCCAGGCTCCTGTGGGCGTTCTGTCTGATCCCGCTGGCTTTGCCGGCGCCGCTTCTTGGCATCGGCCTTTTGGAGCTGACCGCGGCGCGCTGGCTGCGCTGGGCCGGCAACGGCCCCTGGCTCCTGCTCTTGGGCCATGCGCTGCGGTTCATGCCGGTTGCCGCGCTGGTCCAGGGGGACACGTGGCGGCGCTCGGACCCGCTGCTTTGGGACGCCGCGCGCGTCGTTCCCGTTTCGAGGTTCAATAGGTTCGCGCTTCTCTGGCTTCCTCTGGCGCTTCCGGGAATCGCGCTTTCAGCAGGATTGGCCGCCGCTTTCGCTCTTGGCGAGATCGCCATCGCGCTTCTTCTTTGCCCGCCCGGTTCGCAAACCGTGGCACTCAGGCTTTTTAATCTGTTGCACTACGGCGCTGACTCCTCGGTGGCCGCTCTGGCGCTTGCGACGATGACGCTCGCGGCATTGGGTGGCGCGATCATCTGGCGCCTCGTTTATAGGAGGAGATGGCGGTGATTCGCGCGGAAGCCCTCGGCAAGAAATTCGGCGGCGTGCGGGTGCTTGACGGCTTGACGCTCGAAATCCCCTCTGGCGGGGCCTTTGCCCTCTCCGGGCCGTCGGGAAGCGGAAAGACGACGCTCTTGCGGCTCATCGCCGGGTTGGAGGTTCAGGACTCTGGCGCGATATCTCTCTTTGGAAAGCGCGTTTCCGGCGCTGGAATCTTCATCGAGCCGGAGCGGCGAGACGTCGCCGTCTCTTTTCAGCGCCCCGCGCTCTGGCCGCACCTCACGGCCGAACAAAACGTCGCGTTTGCAGTACCGCGGCGGCCAGAGGCTCGGCGCCGGGCGAACGATTTGCTCGCAGCCCTAGGCTTGGCGGCGGCATCCAAGAGAAAACCGCAGAGCCTCAGTGGCGGCGAGGCTCAG
Organism: Acidobacteriota bacterium; assembly: GCA_037444385.1. Lineage (GTDB taxonomy): Bacteria > Acidobacteriota > UBA4820 > UBA4820 > DSQY01 > JAEMPZ01. The sequence continues at coordinate 3,265 of JBBIMN010000144.1, forward strand.
AGGGTCGCCCTGGCGCGCGCGCTCGCGTCCCGTTCCAAGGTGCTCCTTCTGGACGAGCCGTTCGCTAACCTGGACCCCGCATCGAGGCGAAGCGCCGCCGAGCTATTGAAAAGGGAGCGCGCCGAGGCCGGGTGGACGCTTCTTCTGGTCACGCACGACGCCGGGCAGGTGGCCGGAATCTGTGACGAGGCTTATATCCTGAATGATGGCCGCGCATTTCCGGCCACGGGCGAAGCATCATGAGACGCAGGTCCCATTGGGCCGTTTCAGCGATTCTGGCCGCCTTCATGGCGTGCTCGCGGGCATCCGGGCCGGCGATTCCAGGAATCACCGTGGTTCGCCCGCCGCATGAAGTCTCGGCGATAGCCATAGAGGGAGACCACCTTTGGGCGGGCGGGCGCGAGGGAATTTTCAAGATTGACCTGAAGACGGCGCGGCTTATCAGCCAATTGGATACTCCGCGCCCGGTCACCTACGTTCGCGCGCTTTTGGTTGACGCGAAGGGCGCGCTCTGGATCGGTTACGGCGAAGGGCTTCTGGTCCGGGATGGCGCTTCGTGGCGGAACTACTCTCAAAAAGAGGGGCTGCCCGATAACCGCGTAAACTGCCTGGTTCAAGATCACCTCGGCAGAATCTGGGCAGGCACCTGGGGCGGAGCGGCTTGCCTCGAAAACGACCGATGGTCCGTGGTCCGCAAAACCGGCGGCCCGTGCGACGATATGGTCAACGTGATGATGGAGGACCGGGACGGAAACGTTTGGTTCGGTTCCTACGTGGCGCCAAGCGGCGGCCTCAGCCTGCTGGAGGCTGGCGGAAAGTGGCGCCGCTGGACGGTCGCGGATGGATTGCCGCACAACAACGTCAACTGCCTCTTCCAAGAC
>JBBIMN010000144.1:4155-6111 GCA_037444385.1 Acidobacteriota bacterium
ACATCCGCACAGACGCCAACTACGCCTGGCCGACCGCAGAAATTGCCGTAATGGGTCCGGAAGGCGCCGTGGACATTGTTTACAAGCGTGAACTCAGCAACGTCCCGGAAGGCGAACGCGCGCGCCTGCGTAAGGAAAAAATCGCCGAATTCCGTGACCGCTTCGCGAATCCTTTCGTAGCCAGCGAGCGAGGCTATCTGGACGGCGTGATCGAGCGCAAGGACGGCCTCGCTGGCGACAAGTGCCGTTCTGTTTTCCAGGACCGTGATGGGATATACTGGTTTGGGTCGGAGTACGACGGCACCGCCCGGCATGACGGGCAGCGGTGGCGCGTGCTGGCGGAAGCTGACGGTTTTTCCGGCCAGGAGGCCAAGGCGGTGGTGGAGGACTCTTACGGAGCCCTCTGGTTCGCCACGAACGACGGGTTGACTCGCCTTGGCCCAGAGGCTCGCGAAGCGCTTTCGAAGTAGAGGGGCGGGATGACTTTCCAGGAAGCCGAGCGAAAATACGCCGAGCTTCGCGGGCGGCTGGCGGCGCGCCAGCTCGCGCCGCGCGCCTTCGAGCAGGAGGTGGACAAACTTTTGGTGTCAGACTCCGTTGGCGTCTCATGGCGAATGAACAGACGGGACGGCGCCTGGCTTCGCTGGGACGGCCGCGCCTGGATTCCCGCTCCGCCTCCGCACAAAGCCGCAGTGACGGCAACGGCGCCTTCGCCCAAAGCTCCTCCCTCCGCCGTCAGCGCCAAAGCCGCCGCGCCATCGCCAAAGGGCCCGTCCACGCCTGTTCCTCCTTATCCCAAAACCAGACCTCGGCAACAAGGGCCGGTTCCTCCCGCTCCGAGCGCGGCGAGGGTGGCGGCCCAGCCTTCAAGACCTCCCGTTTCGCGGCGAAAGCCAGGCGTGAAGCCGCCGGAAACCCTGGCCGAGCTTCTCGCCATGATGCTCAAGAAAATGCTCATCGGCCTGCTCTGGCAGATTCCCATAAGCATCGTGGTCTTTTTCGCCGTCTGGGTTTTCCATACATACGTTTTGGTCGTTGTAAACGAAGGGTTCAACGCCGGCAGCGGCGGAGCGTGGCTCAACGCCCTGTGCATGAAGATGGGCATCAACCTCGGCGGCTCCTGGTTCGGCCAGCAGTTCATGAACATGTTCAGCGTCGTGGTGGACGGCATTATAGCCTACCGCGGCAAAGGCATCATCACGGGAACGCTTTTCTGGATGCTCTTCATGGGGCTCATTACCGGCGCGCTCTTTAGAATGTTCAAGATGGGGCCGGTGAAATACGTTTCGGGAATATTCGGCACGCCAGGCTGGATAGCCAAGACGATGAAGCAGGCGCGCTCTACGCAGGCCGCGCTGGGGCTGATGGCATTGGGAGCGGGCGCGGGCCTGGGGATAAGCGTGATCCTCGGCCACCCCGTTTTGCTCGCCACGAGGATGCTTCCGTTCCTTCTTTTTCTGACAGCGCTCTCCATTCTTTGCGCCCGAACGGATGCCTTCAGCATGTTGGTAATGCGGCTGGGCTGGTCCGATTTCCAGCGACTGGCCAACGCAAAGCCCAATAAGCCTTTCAACACGGCCTATGCACTGATGCTGGTTCTGGGGTCGGCGGCGGGATTCTTGGCCGGCTCGCTCCTCCCCTTCCTTTTCATCTGCGGCTGCACTGGCACCATGTTGCTTCTGCTCGTGGCGCTCGCCATCATTCTCATTCCGCTGATGGGACAGAAGGGCGGTCCCGCGCCCGCCGTCCGCTCGCTAGTGCTTCTCGCGCTCGTAAGCTTTGCCTTCGCCGCGTCCACGCCGCTTTGGGCGGATGATGGCGGGTGGCAGGAATCTGGCGCGACCATGAGCAGTTGGTGGCACAGCCAGGGCTCGGGCCAAGCCATCGCGCTTGGAGTTCCTCCAGCGCTTGGTGCAGCGGCGGGCGTTGCCGCCGGGGCCGCCGCCGCGGGCGCGG
>JBBIMN010000145.1:0-6105 GCA_037444385.1 Acidobacteriota bacterium
CGCCTGATCATGTCATGGCGAACCTCCATCCAGGCAACCTTGCCCCCTGGAGAACACCTGAGCGTCGAGAGAATCGCACCGGTCAGCTTCATTCTGAGAGGGCTTTGCCTCTCAAATATCTCACTATAAATCCGCTGTGGTTTAACACCGGCCGAGAGCAGTTCGGCGGCAAGGCCGTGTGTCCTTTGTGTCGTGCTTGGGTATCTGAAGCTTCCCGTGTCCGTTAGTATAGCCGCGTAAATCGCTTCGGCTATTTCCAGCGTTAACGGCACATTGAGCGCGGCCAATATGTCGCGGACTATTTCACCGGTGGCACAGGCGGCTTCGTTTAGAAGGTACAGTACGCCTTTTTCTTGCTCCATGCGGTGGTGGTCCACGACGATCACACCGTCGCTCTGGCGCGACAGCGGTAGAACGGCGCCGAGTCTTTCAAAAGCCCCCATGTCCACGACGACCGTCCAGGCGGAGCGGAAAAGTTGCTCCGGAGAAGAAATTTCTCTCGGTGTTACGATCTCATTTGGTTCTTTCAGTAGGAAGCGCAGGTTTTCAGGCACCTGGGTGGGGTTTACGAGCGAAACCTCCTTGCCAAGGGTTTTCAATCCGCGGCCCAGCGCCAATTCGCTGCCAAGACCGTCGCCATCGCTTGACATGTGTGTTGTAATCACCAACTTCTTGCAGGAATTAAGTTTTTCGACCACAGATTCAAGCTGGTTCATGAGACTCCCTTCATAAAACTGTATTTTATCACACCACGACCGCGTGCGTAGCCGGATTATGTTTTTCTGGAAAGGTTTTAAAGTGATGATCGCCAGCGTTGATCGAGCCGCCCCAGCAAGCTTTCAAGCGCTTCGCCAAGCTCCGGCATCCCTTTGTCGTTAACCAGGATTTCATCGCTCAAAGCAAGGGTTGCATCAAGCCGTTGAGACGAGGGATCGGTGCCATTCTCCTCTGCCTCCTTGCGAAGAAACGCGCCAAGGCCGCCGATGGCATCTCCGGCCCGCCCGCGGGCAAGCGCGCGAGCGCACCTGATTTCCGGCAAAGCTGTTACGCCAAGAAGAAAAAAACCCTCAGCCCCTTGGCGCAGTACTTCCACTTCGGCTGGATTGCGGATTGAATCAACAACGTCACGCTGTCCCAGGCGCCCGAGGATGCGCAGCGCAAGCACGCCAGGCCCGCCTTCACGCCGCAACCTGTTTCCAGTTGCTATCAAGTGATCTCGCCCCGTTGTCAACCCAGCCACAAGAGCCTCTTCTCGGACGATGTCCGATAGGCTGTGGTAACTAAATCCCCTCCTCTTGAACCATTCTGCCACGGTACCCTTGCCGGAGGCGTTCGGCCCCGTAATGCCTATTACCAATGGCATTGAATTATTCATTGAGCCTTCTCGGTTCTAGCCATGGCTAGGCGCACGAGGCGCGGGTTATCTGGCTCTCTGGCCGCCGCGGCGTATTGAGGCAAAGCCATCGGGACATATCCCATCACCTGGTAGCATCGCCCCAGGAAGTACGACCCCTTTCCCTGGAGCGACGTTGAATAGGGAGCGTTGGTCAACAGGTCCTCCAGCTCTAGCGACGCGTCTTCGTATTGTCCGAGCCTGTAGTGCGCGTAACCGAGCCAGTACCTGGCGTCGCCGGTGTAGAGGTCGAGTGGATGCTCTTTTACGAAGGCCTCCAGAAGCGGCGCAGCCTGATCCTCGTGCTGTTCCCTAAGAAGCGTCATGGTTGCGAGGAGCGTTTCGCGGTTCGCCGTGCGGTCTTCTAAATAAGCGGTGGTCCATTCGCGATAACGTGCGTCCAAGGAAGCTGCGTCCTCTCCGCAAGCAGATAGAGCCGCTGTCCAGGGTTCGCTCCTCTTGAGCGAAGCTAGGATGGCCTGCATGGCTCCCGCTCCGCGCCGAGCCTCAATCTCCTTGAATACCCAATAGCCGTTGAGCCATTGGCGGTCATGGCCCTCTCCGAGGCCTGCGATGGCTTGCAACGGTTTGACGTCAAGCGCCAGGAGCGAACGCGTTTCATAAACGGGGCCGAGGCCAGATATCTTCAAGGCCAGCCCGGCGCGAAACCACTCTGGAGCCGCGGCGTAACCCGTACACTCCTCTGTTAACAAGACCGTGCAAAGGGCCGCGGAGAAAAGGTCCCGCGCGGCCCACCACTTCAACATTATTGGCTCGGCCGCGAACTCGGCCCGGCAATCACCTGACGGCAAAGATATCACGGTGAAGGGTTCCCTGAAGGCGCAGGCTTGATAATCCTGTGGTTTGAAAACCGCGCGATTATGGGCAACGGGGTAAATGCCGGAGCCATCCTTGAGGTCTTTCAAACCGTCAAGAAGCGCCTGGTCTAGATCTCCGAGGCTTCGCATCGCTTCCCCGTCACCCAAAAAGCGCCCGCAGTATGGCTCCACGCGCAACCCTGACCACGAGAGCGGTTCCCGGGTGAGTTGTGATGCCGGCGCTGGCGGCGGTTTTGTGGTTTCGGCGGCTGGCGCGGATCTTGGTGTGGCGGGCCTAGCAGAGCGGCTTGGCGTCATAGGAGACGCAACGTACAGGTAAGCCAACTCAGCGCGGTGACGCCAGGCCACAAAGCCAATAGCAAGCGCCAGGCCGAACAGACAGAGCAATACGAGAAACAGCGTGCGCCAAACAGGAGTCATGGCGCCTCCAAGTTGGAGGAGTCCGTCCAACCGCTGCCGTCGCCCCACACCATAAGGCTCCACTCTCCAGCGCTGGCAATGCGCACGACCTCTGAGCCTGGCGGAAGAGTGGCCAAGGCGGCACCCTCTCCGCCGGCCTTCTCCGTAACCTTGGCCGCGGAAATGACCACGACCTGCTGGTGCATGGGCGCGACCTTGATAGCGTAGTAGAGAAATCCGCCGACAACCGCGGTGGCGATGAATAAGCCTGTTATAGCGCCAGTGAGGGCCCGCCTCAAGCGGCCAGGCCCCAAAAAAAAGGCCACCCAGAGGAACCCATTTCCGGCAAAGGCGAGAATGAGCGCGATGGCCATTAGCGCTCCCGCGCCCAGTGACGTAATCGCGGCCTCCCATGGCGGCGGCTGCCAGGCGACCGCTCGCGCCGGCAAAAGTTTTCGCGCGGTCTGAAGGTTTCGCTTGGCGGCTTCCATGCCAGGGTTTGCGCGCAAAGCCCTGCGGTATGCTACAAGCGCTCTGGCAACATTTCCTTCCTTGAGAAGACTGTTGCCAAGATCATACTGGACCTCAGCGCCGTCATATCCTGACGAGGCCATCAATGCATAGAGCTTGGCGGCCTCTTCGTACCGCCCCCGATCGTATGCCTGGCGCGCCTGAGCGGCAATTGCCGGCGATGCTTGCCCGAAAACCGCGACCGCCGCCCAAAAAAAGACTCCGACAAAAATCAACTTGCATCCTTTACCCACGCCAAGCCTCCTCTGCCAAACGGCGAACCGTTTCGTAGCGCGCCACGAGGTCGCGCCTGGAGACCGTTTCCTTCGTGAACTCCGCCGATTCAAGCTGGTCCAAAAGTGCCAGGATATGCGCGCACCTGTCTTTCCCCACGTTGGCCTCCGCCAATGCATCAGAAAGGGCGTTTCGCGCAAGGCCGCTAGTCGGCCGTTTCGCAAGAAGGTCCAAGCCGGCGTATAGCGCCTGAATCACTTCGGAGTGGAAGGCCGGCGAGCGCTTGACGTCGAGGTTCTTTCTTGCCAGCCTCAGGTGATGGTGCGCGCGCCGCATCAGGGTACGCGCCTGAATGCGTTCGGGCGAAGCGAGCTTTGTCCGGTAAATCCAGAGCCCCGCCGCTAAAAGCGCGCTTATCACGAAGGGAAGAGCTAACAGCGCAAGGAAAAGGCTCTGCGACAGAAGCGGCTTTCCTGGGGGCAGCAAGTGTGGTTCTGGAATTAACGGAGCAAGCGTGAGATTTTCCCCCCCGGAGATTCCATTGCCGCTGATCACCAGCCTTGCCCCCGCCACCTCGGCCGTCTGGTACCGTCCAAGAGCGGGATCAAAATAGATCAGGCTCGCGCGCGGCACTGCCGTATCGCCTTGGAGTTTTGGCAGAAGCGAAAGGCTCAGCACCCGCTTGACCAGGTAAACGCCCTGCGAGTAGGCGCTCTCGTCCCTTGATGTGGCGGGGTAAACCGTAAAGAAAGCCGTCTCGGCCCAACTCAGGGGGGTGTCGGGTAGAAAGCCCGAGCCGGAAACCAAGTAGTCAAGTGTAAGCGGCTGCCCCACGACCGCTTGCTGGGGCAGGCCGCTTTGCATTTTCAATGTAAAAGTTCCCACCGCTCCGCTAAATCCGGCGGGAGGGGAGGGCAGCGAAATTGTTTGTAACTCGGCTTTGCCTCCGGCTATCCTCGTAGTGACCACTCGGCCGGCTGCCTCGCGCGATTCCACGCGCAAGACCGCCTCGAAAGGGTCAATCCTCAAAGAGCCCTGCTCTATGGGAAAGAGCGTGTATCGCAACACGGTCACGTCAAGAAATGTCAGGCCATCCTTGGAAAAGGGCCGGGAGCGCGGCGGCGTCTGCTCGGGCGCCTCTACTTTCCTGAAACCCTGGAAGTCAGGCCGCCTGGTGATTTCAAAGTTTCTCACCGACGCGTGCGTAATCAAATGGAGCGTATAGGTGACTGGCTGCCCAACGTAGGCCCTTGGCGCTGAAAGTTCTCCAGCAAGGTAGAGCTCGGAAGAAGAAAGCGGCGCCTGCGGCGCGGAGGGCATCGGACGAGGCGCGGGAGCGGCCGCCTGTTCAACCTCGACTTCGAAACCTGGCACCGTACGCGTCTGACCACCGATGCGAAGGCTTAGGCTGGGCACGACGATGTGGCCGGCGCGGGTTGGAGAGAAAAGGTAGTGGTAGGCGAAGACACGGCCGCCGTCAGGGGCGGTCTCGACGGTCTGGTACTGTCCTTGGAGTTTCAGGCCCTCAAGCGGGGGCAGAGGCGGCTGGACAATGGCCGACCCCGGGCCCTTGAGGCGCAGTGTAAAAACGAGGCTATCCCCTACCCTCAACGAATGCTTGTCCGCCGATGAGCCTATTTCCAGGCTCTGCGCAATAGCGGCAATGGAAAGAGCCGCGAACATAAGCGCGCTGAGGCGCCGCAACCATTGTTTCGCGCTTGAGCTACGAATCGTCACGCTCCTTCTTGCAAGTGGCGGGCCTCGCGTTCGCCAAGGCCCGCGTTTCATAAGGTGTTTAGTATATCACCACAAATGGCAGCCGGTGCGCCCCGCTCATTCCCGAAATTCCACGATGGGAATGGGTGATGATTGCGTTGAACCGAAAGAAGGGAGAGAGTCAAAACCTTTTCCCCGTTCGAGCGTATAATCTGGCTGTGGCGTTAAGGAGGGGATTCTCGCATCTCCCTGCAAAAGTTTTTTGTGTCAGACAAGAAAGGAGAACTTCATGGAGAGAACAGGCCGTATCTTATTGTTGGCCGCTTGCGCGCTGGCGCTTTGCGCCCTGCCAACCCTCGCGGGCGCCCCCGGCTTCAAGCAGCTCGAAGGGAAGGTTTTTCAAACTACTCTGCCCAACGGCTTGACGGTGCTCATTTTGCCCAGGCCGGAGGCCCCGGTAGTCTCTTTCGTCACCTACGCCGATGTTGGCGGGGTGAATGAGCAGCAGAACGCCACCGGGCTCGCGCACATTTTCGAGCACATGGCCTTTAAGGGCACGACCACCATTGGCACGAAGGATTACGCAAAAGAAAAGGCCGCCATGGACAAAGAGGACGCCGCCTTCACGGCGCTTCGCGCCGAGCGCCTGCGCCGCCCCAAGCCCGACCCGGAGAAGCTGAAGACGCTTGAGGCCGCTTTCAAACAGGCGCAGGACGAGGCCCAGAAGTATTCCGACACCGGCGCGTTCGACAAGATTCTGGAACGCGAGGGCGCGGAGGGCCTGAACGCCTTCACCGCCTTCGATCAAACCGTTTACCACTACTCGCTTCCCTCCAACAAGCTTGAGCTTTGGGCCGCGCTGGAAGCCGACCGCTTCACGCACCCGGTGCTTCGCGAGTTTTACAAGGAAAAAGACGTCATCATGGAAGAGAAGCGGATGGGGCAAAGCCAGGCCATAGGGCGGCTCTTTGACGACTTCTTCCCCGTGGCCTTCAAGGCGACGATGTACCGTTC
>JBBIMN010000146.1:0-1160 GCA_037444385.1 Acidobacteriota bacterium
CACCCGGTGGCCGTCTGGAAAAATCACCATTGACGGCGAAGCCGAAGGTACAGGGAGGGGGTGGCGGCCCGGCGCGTCCTGGGACGGAGCGCTTTGGCACGAAGCAAGCAGGAGGAGAGAAGCCACGGCCCAAACGGCGGGCAGACGGGCGCTCATGTGGCCTTGGCGCCCACGATAGCGCGCGCCCGCCAAAGGTAATGAACGCCCGAGTAGACGGTGAAGAAGACGACCGTCCACAGCAACGCTTCAAGCAAGAGTTCGGAAAAGCCGTAAGCGTTCTTGATGAGACACGCCACGGCGAAGACGATCTGGAAGAAGGTCGTGAACTTTCCCTGCCAGCTCGGCGGAAACTTCGTGACCTCCGATTGCAGGTAGAAGAGCAGGGCCATCAGTACGATCACGACGTCACGGCATATCGTCAGAATGGGCAGCCAGACCGGAACGGTATAAGGCATGCCGATGTTTGGAAGCGCGAGGGTGATGTATGTCGTCGTGAGCATGAGTTTGTCGGCCATCGGGTCCAGAAAAGCGCCGAGCGGGGTCTTCTGGTTGAAGAAGCGCGCGATGAAGCCGTCAAGAGCGTCCGTGACGCCCGATGCGGTGAAGAGCAAGAGCCCCAGGGCGTAATGGCCATAGACCATGGCCATTAAAAAGAAGGGGATGATGGCCATGCGAAGCACGCTCAAGAAATTAGCGAAGGTCACCGGCTCCCCTTTCCCGCAATTTCGCGATGGAAACGTGGCGCCGTTTTCTTCGGTGGAGGGTTGATGGTGGAGAGTGAAGGGTGCGTGGTGCTTAATTGCTTCTCCACTCTCCACTCTCCATCAACGATGAACGCCTTCTTCCGCCGGATCAAGGCCATGGCCGAAGGCCCCAATCCCTTTACTGCTTTTCGACCGCGTCACCAACCTGCGGATGGACGTCGCTGTTCGCGATCCCGATCGCCAGGTGATCTCCGACGACCTTCGTCACGGTGAACGTGCCGAGGTTCGTCTTCTCCTGGCCAAGCACTTTGCCGGTGTCAGGGTCGGTGATCGCTTCGCCAATGCGCGTAAGTGTCATCGTGTCTCCGGCTTTGACGCCGTCCACCGAGCCGAGGCTGATGTACACCTTGCCGTCGCCGACCTTTCCCGTCTTGGCGGATTTGACGATGGCCTCGA
>JBBIMN010000146.1:1170-6074 GCA_037444385.1 Acidobacteriota bacterium
CATTTCGAGCCGGTGGCGAGGATGACGCTCTTCGGCTGCAGGCGCTCGGCGCTGGTGAGCACCCGGCTGGCCGCCTCGGTTCCGCTCTGCGTCAGCCCGCCTGCGACGAACAGCGGCCCGCCCGTCGCCGACCTTGGCAACCTTGCCCGATAGGGCGCCCGCGGAACCAAGGCTGTCCTGGATGTCACCGGCCTTCTGGACGATGGCGTTCACGAGGCGCGCGACCGCCGGCTCGAATATCTGGCGCGCCTGGGACTCGTCCCACTCGACGCCTCCGCCGAAGCTCGCGACCGATACGTTGGCGAAGGAGTGGGAACCCTTCTCCTGTCCGGTGTAGACGATTTCGGCGGTCGTCGTGTTGATCAGCTTGATGTTGACCGTGCCTTCGGCGGTGGTTTTGCCGACGTCAAAGCCAATCTTGAAAAGGCCGTGCGCTTCGGTCTTGTGCTTTGAAAAGTCGGTAATCGCGCCGAGGATGACTAGCTGGCATCCCAGAAGCTTGCCGACCTGAACGGCGGTTTTCTCGTCAACCGCTCCAGACAGCGAGAGGCTCTGCTCGCTCAGGACGGAGTCGAGGTCTTTTCGCTCCATTACGCGGAACTTGCCGGACTGCACTAGCCCCTGCACAAGCCAGTCTTCAAGGGCGGGGCCGAGATTCTCGCCGCCGTAAGGCGACTTGTTCTCCACCTTGATCACGGCGATCCGTGGTTTCTGTTGCGCCGCCACGGAAACGGCGGCCAGCGCCAAAACGATCATGGTCACCAACGCGAACATTTTTTTCATGGCCTTCTCCCTCACGAGTCAAGGATAACCGTCTCATCGTCCCAATGTCAAACGGGCGGCGGTCTGGGAAACCACGCGCCAGCCGGGAAAGAGTTTTTTCGCCTCCTGGGCGAGCGCGACCGCGTCGCCCTGCATCGAAACCTCAAGCTCGGCCCCTTCGCCTGAAGCTGAGTGGACAACCACGTCCTGAATACCGCGTCCCTCTTTCTGAAGCTTTGACGCCATTTTGGAAGCCTCGTCCGCCGAGGCGCCTTCCAGCACCAGAACGAGTTGGCGCGTCGAGGAGACTTCCTTGGACCATTGCGCCGTTATCTGGCGGATGATGTCGTTTCCGGCCAGCGTCGCCGCCTGGCGCGACGCCTGGGCCATGCCCTCTTCGCCAACGTGGACCGCCTTGCCGCTGCCGCTCGCCGTGCCGAGCACGTGGCGCGTGTCGGTCTGTATCGCTTTAAGCGAAAGGCTCGCCTGGAAAGAAACCAGATTTGAATTGCCCACGCTTCCGCCCGCTCCGCCCTTCAGCGCGCCGAGTATGACCACCTCCGCCCCATATTTTTTCAAGAGGTCCGACTGTGCTCCCTCCTGCATTCCGTAGAAGCCCTCCTCGAGGTTTCCAGTGTCCACGACGTTAAAACCCTTGTCCTTCAGAAGGCGCAGAAGCGTCGCCGAAGCCTCTTGTCCGTTCTCCTTCAAGGCGACGGCCACTCTAGGCATTTTCATCCTGCGCATGAGAATGCCTAGAGAGTTCAGGTCCTGTTCGAGGCTGCCCTCGTTGACCTGGGCCTCGATGGTCACGCTGTAAATGTTGGTGTCCTTGTCGGCCTTTTCGGAAACGATCTTATAGTTTGAAATGTAACCGGCGGTCTGGGTGTAGATCTTGTCCGAAAGCAGCTCGTTGTTTTTTACGAGGCTTTCGGAATCCACCATGGTTCCCATCACCTGTTCGACCGCGGCCCTGAGCGCCGACTCAACGGCGCGGTCTCGTGCTTGGGCCGCGTCGTTGTTGAGTATAGCGGCGCTGCCCGTGGCTGTAACGCTCTGCTGGGCGCCCGCCGCCAAAGCAAAGGCGAGGACGGCAAAGACGAAAATTGCTTTCAAGCTACGCATGTTCGGCCTCCTTCTTTCGGCCCGATACCCTCAGGATGGGGATGGGCGCGCTTTTTCCTTTTACCACGACCGGCTCCATCTTTTCCACGATATACCGCTCTTCAATTCCCGCTATGGCCGACGCGGTTTGTTCCGAGAGGATCACCTCATCGCGCTGCGCGAGCCCTTGCAGGCGCGAGGCGAGGTTGACGGCGTCGCCGATGACGGTGTAGGTCCAACTCTCCTTGGACCCGTGGTTGCCGACGACAACCGGGCCGGTGTTTATTGCAACGCCGATATGCAATTCCGGCAGTCCGGCTTCTTTGAATCTGGCTCTCAACTCAGCGGCCCGCTCCTGCATCGTGACGGCGCACTCAAGCGCGCGCGCGGCGTGGTCCGGCTGGTCAACCGGGTCCCCGAAGAAAGCCAGGAGCGCGTCTCCTATGAACTTGTCGTAGGTGCCGTCGTGGGCAAAAAGAATGTCCATCATTTCGGTAAAATAGAGGTTCAGCATTTCCGTCACCCGTTCCGGCTGCAGCCGCTCGGAAAGGCTAGTGAAGCCCCTGATGTCCGAAAAAAGAATCGTAAGCGTCTTCTTCCGCCCTCCGGCGTGCACCAGCCCCGGATTCGCAAGCAGTTGGCTCGCGATGTTCGGCGAGACGTACCTGCCGAAAAGCCGCTCCACGGCACGCCGGGCTGAGATGTCCCTGTAGCGGTGGTAGCCGAAAGAGCCGGCGCCGTAAACCCCCCAGGGAAGAACGACCGAGAAGAGCGGAAGCGCCAAACCGTTCCTGATGGAGACAACCGCGGCTGCGAAGAGAATCGCGGCGCCAAACGTCCAGACGAAGGCTGCCTTGGCGGGACGAAGTGGAACTACCGCGAGCGCCGAGGCGGACAGGCAGACGGCCAGGAAGAGCCATAGGAAGGCGCCTGGGGAAAGCGTGGCGATGCCGTAGCCCTGGATCAGCGCCGCCAAAGCCTGGCCGTGCACTTCGACGCCCGCCATGGAGTGGGTTGAGATCGCCCGCATTCCGAAGAGCCTCTTCTCGGCCACCGGGAGCGGCACGGACTTGTAGTCCTGCGCGAGAACGCTTGTGTTGCCGATCAGCACCACCTTGCCGGAAATGTCGGGGATCGCTTCGGGCCTTCGCAGGATGTCAATGAATGAAAACCTCGGCAGGGTCCGATCGCCGCCACGGTATGGAATGAGCCACCTGCCTTCACTGAGGATGTACTTGTGGTTTCCGAACCTGAGTTCTCTTTCTCCCAATTCCACGTCAGGCGCCGAGCCGGGAAACCATATCAGGCGCGCGCATTCGAGCGCGAATGGGAGCCGCTTGACCACGAGCCTGCCATTCTCCTCCGCGGTATATGGCGGAGGAAGGCCACGCAGAATGCCGTCGGAATCGAGGAGAAGATCAATTGAACCCAGTCCCGCCGCTTCCTTGCGAAAGCGATCAATGGGATAAAGGTGCTGGTCCGGGCTGCAAGCGAGGACGCAATCGGCCAAAGCAAGAGCCTTTTCAAGCGCCGCGTCCTTCGCCTCGTCCTTCGGAGACCGGAAGAGAAGGTCCAGGCCTATCAGCGATGGCCTCTTGGCCCAGAGTGTTCGCAACGCTTCGGCCAACTCCGCCCTGTCGGGATCGTGGCCGAGCGCGGTGAATGTATCGTCGTCTATCGCGGCAATCGCCACGGGCGGCGCGGCCGGAATGGGCCTGGCCTTGAGCAACTGATCGTAGAGGACACGTTCCACTGGCGCCGCAAGCCCAAGCCAGACGAAGAGCGCCGGCGCGGCACCGGGAAGCAGAACCAGCGCGGCGACAGCCAGCGTTTTTTCGGGCCGCCCCAAACCAAACCGCATCAGCGTTTTCCTAATAGGATTCCGGTTCCCTCCGAGGGCCCCAGCTTGTGGCTTTCAACGCCCCCCACGTCGGAACGGACCACCACGACCACGTTGCCAGACGAGAGGACCCCGTTTGCCGCCTCCGCGTCCCGCAACTTCTGGGCGTCTTCGGGAGTAATGACCAGGTCGGCATGGAGCTTGCCCTCGCTCCGCACGGCATGAATCACCAGGACATTTTCCTCCCCATGCGGCCGCTTCGGCGGAGGCGTCGCCTGGGCCAGCAAAAAGCGCCTTGGGTCAACCAGGGCCAGCGGAAGGAACGACGGAGCGAATGATGGCGAAGCATCGGTCTGCTGCGAACCGGCGGCCGGGCTGACGTATCTGGCTATCGTCTGCTGTTTGGCGACGTCGGGACGCACAGAGGCCGCGCTGTAGACCGCCTGGCCTTTATCGTCCTTGACCTTTGGGAAGAGCGCCGGCTTGGCGCCCGCCTCGGTGGCATCTATTCGCACGGCGGCGAACGAGCTCAAAGAGGAGACCTTCGGCTTCGGTGTCGCTCCTGGTGCTGGCTGCTTGGACGCCTGCGGCTCCGTGGGCCCTGGCGGCCGTGGCTGCTGAGTTGTACCTTCTGAAGCCTGGGGAGGCGCCCCTTGCGCGGTTTCGGCGGACGCTTCAGGCGGAGGCTGGACCGGCTCGGCGGGAACCATAACCGGGTAAGCTTCCGAAACGATGCCGTGCACGCCGGAAATCGGCACCTCAAGCGTCAAAGCGTAGGCGTCTCCGGAAAGGCCCTCCTGAATCACCTTGCCGCCCCTGATGACTCCTTTGACTCTCACCTTCAACGCTTCGAACTCCTCGAGGCGGCGGTCCGCGTCCATCGGGACCTTCATGGCGATCCTCAGCGCGGCGGCCTGGGCCTTCATGAGCGCTGTCCGCTGCGCCTCGACTTGGGCCTGATTGCGAGGCATGCCTTTCATCAGCGGCACCTCGGCGCGGGCCTGAATCCACCCTTCGTACCAACTCACGGTTCCGTCGGGCAACTTCTGGCGGTATGGCTGATAAGGGCCCTCGTCCTGGGCCAGAACCGTCACGATCAAGGCGAGGGCCAGCCCAATCAGCGTGAAGTAGCTCCGTTTTCGCATGGAGGCCTCCTTTCAGACGCAGTATAACAAGAAGCAGCAAACGAATCTATGAC
>JBBIMN010000147.1:0-6059 GCA_037444385.1 Acidobacteriota bacterium
GACGTCCTCTTCGGCTCGAAGGCCCCCAATCCCTTTTCAGGCAAAACGCTTGTTTGCCGAGATGCTTTGTCCATCTGCATCAATCGTCCATCTACCGTTTCAATCGCGGGATTTGGGTCCCATCTGTCTCATAGCAGATACTTCATCACGAATGTGCTTGGCGCGGGCACGGCCACCTGGGCTTTCCGCCCATAAATGGGCAGCGCGCAATGGCGGCCGTCTCTATAGCCGCCGTGAAAAAGGCCGCAAAATGAACCTTTCACAACCGCGCCAGCCGCCCTAAAGCGTCCCCTGAAAAGGTTAGAAATAAAAAAGAGCGGCCACGCAAAGGCCCCCTGCCAAACCAGCGCCAGCAGCCGTTTCACTGGAACTCCCAACGCGCGTTGTAGCCAGATGGGGTTGCGTGCCAGCTCGCATATCATGGCCGCGGATCTTTTGGCTGATGAAGCGCCGGCCTCAATGCGCGCCCGGCTCTGAGGAACCGCTATGGCGCTCCAATGCTCCCTGGCCGCGCGAAGTCCCAACTCCGCGTCAAAAGCGAAGGAACCATAGGCCTCGTTGAACAAGCCGACATCTTCAAGAAATTCCCTCTTGAAGATAGCGCACTGGCACGGAACAAATCCGGCCACCGCCCAGTGCCGCAAACCCCCGCTATCAAGGGCCGCCCCTTTGAGACGGAGCCTGACTGCTCCAGTCCAAGGGCTCACCGCGCCGCCGCAGGAGAAAATCTCTTCGCTCTTTTCCGCAACCAGGGCTGGACACGCCGCGCCCGCAAGGCGCTGCGCTTCCAGGGCTATCAACAGCGGCGCAAGAGCGTTCTTTTCAAGGCAGCACGCGGCGTCTAGAAGCAGAACGTAATCCGAACCCGCTTCCAGGGCGGCGCGAAACCCTTGATTGAACAGTGCCGCGAGGCCTGGCTTATCCTCTCGTTCAAGAATGACAAAGTTCTGCCCAAATTCGCGCGCCAGCGCCGGAACGCCGGCAATGAATAGGCGCGGCACTGCAACCCACGCCTGGCCACACCGGTGGCCCGCTGGCTCAAGCGAGGCGCGCGCCTCGACCGTCCGCGAAAGATCCCCGCGGTGCAGAATAACGGAGCCGATCTCGGGAATGGGTCTCATGCGATTAACAAACTCCGCGGGCGCTTTGGCGCCAAAGGGGACATCTTACACGAAATGAGGTGCATTCTTGAATGCCAGTCTAAGGGACTATCCCCCGATAAGGCGCGGCGTCTCAAGAAGGTCCGAGGCGAAAAGGCCTTGGCATCCATCAACTGCTGGTGAAGCCTTACCGCCAAGCCAGCAGATCTGCTATAGCCTGCGCGCCCGCCTTCCAGGTGGGAAGGGGTTCCATTCGCCCCGTCACGCGAGGCATTGCCAGCGCATCGAGTATTCCTTTTCGGAGACCTTCTGCGTTGGCCTGAATGTACACACAGCCGTCGCCACCCGCCTCGCGAATTTCTGGGATGTCTGTGGCCACAACCCTTGTCCCACAAGCACGGGCCTCAAGAACAGGCATGCCGAAGCCCTCGTAGCGCGACGGAAAAACCAGGGCGTCCGCACCGGAGTAAAGGGCAGGAAGATTCTCGTCGGCCACGTAGCCCAAGGGCAGGACTCGCTCCGCCGCCCGGCCAGCCAGAAGGCGCTGGAGGCGGGCGTCCCTCCAGCCATATCCTCCAACGAGCACCAGGCTGTGGTCTTTTAGGAGACCTTCTTCCTTCATGCGCGTAAAGGTCGTGACAAGGAGATCAAGATTTTTGCGCGGTTCCCAAGTGGCTACGGCGAGGAGGTAGGGCGTGCTTATGCCATGGCTCTTCAGTATTGGTGCTGTCTCCTCCTTCGGCAAAGGCCGAAAGACGGAGGAGGCGGCTGGATGGACGACAATATCCGCGCCACGGCCCATATAAGCCGCCAGCCGGGCGGATGTGCCCTCCGAAATAGCGACAACGCGCCCGGCCCTGCATACGTCCCCCCTGAAGAAAAATCGGTAAGACCACAGCGTTGTTCGAGCCATGGTTTCAGGCGCGTAGATGAAGTTGAGGTCATAAACCACGCTCACGGTGCGCGTGCTTCGCGGCAGCATTGGGAGAAAAACCGCGCTCCCAATAAATGAGTCTAGCTCGTCAGCCCGGCATAGGGCGCCTGCCCGGAGTTTTAGCCAAAGCGCGGCTTTAAGCGAGCGGGCCCATGGCAGGTTCTCGACGCGAGATGTCCATCTCTCCGAGAGCACGGGCATCTCCACGGGTATAGGGCTGTACACAAAAAAGCGCGCCTCCGGAAGGGCGCGGTCCAATTCCCGGCTGATTTCATAGACGTATCGGCCTATCCCACTACGGTTCCCTATGAGCGGTCTGCCATCAATACCGATACGCATGGCCATCCTTCAGCGCTCCCGGGCGCCGTGCATCCCTGGAGAGTCCGCGATTTTCTGGCAAGCCTGCAAGCCCCAGGCTACGCACTGGCAGCCCCCTCGCGGCCATGTCTCGTCACCACCCTTTTGTAAGCCTCCATCGTCGCATGAGCAGTGTCGTCCCACGTGAAAGACCGGGCCTTCTCCTGAAGTGCAGGCGTGCCTCCACGCTGCCACGCGGCCTGAACTGCATCAGCCATATCCTGCTCGTCCTCCGGATCGAAGTATACGGCCTCCGCTCCCAGGTACTCCACCAGACCACCGATTTTCGTGGAGGCCACGGCACATCCCATGGCGGCGGCCTCGATGGAGGAAAGCCCTACGGTTTCTCCGTAGCTGGCCATAACGTGTAGGCGCGCGTGGGCGTACGCCGCCAGCAGGCCATCACCGTGCAGCGGCCCCGTGAGCGTTGCCCCGGCTGCTTCACATGCGCGGGCATAGGCCTCGTGGCATACGGCCCCCGCCAGGACCAGCGGAATATTCAGCCGGCGCATGACCATTGCAAGGCCCAACGTGTTCTTCCATGGCTGCACCCGCCCCACCGAAATGGCATATAGCCCCGGGGCAACACGAGCTTTGCTTGCCCACTCGGGAAATGGGAGGCCTGCCCGCCATCTGAAGCGGTCCCGGTCCAGGCCCAAATGAATGACCTCCAATGGGAGCGAGCGGCAAGCCAGTGCATGGAGTTGGTCCGCCTCCGCGCAACTATTGGGCAGCAGGAGGTCGCAGAGGCCGAGTACCTCCCTTTGCATCTGGACCCTGTGCCTTTCGCGGGCCCGCCAGAGCGCCGCCGCGAGCGGGCGCCCGGCAAGACGGGCCAAGTGGCGCCAGCGGTAGTGTTTAAGCCCGATTTGCTCGTTGGGACGGCTTACATTCCAGTATATGGTGGACAGAACCACTGGCCTGCCAGATTCCTTGGCTTTGCGTGTCTCTCCAAGGAGAAACGCCGGGGACTGGAGGTTGTTGAAGTGGATGAGATCGAAACCGCGGTAGCGTGCCTTCTCTTGGGGGCCCAGGGCTTCTTCCACCTCTGTGCCCATGCGGCGCAACGCGGCGGCTGTCTCGCGAAGCTGGACCGAATCGCCCCCATGAACGGA
Organism: Acidobacteriota bacterium; assembly: GCA_037444385.1. Taxonomy (GTDB): domain Bacteria; phylum Acidobacteriota; class UBA4820; order UBA4820; family DSQY01; genus JAEMPZ01. The sequence continues at coordinate 3,507 of JBBIMN010000147.1, forward strand.
CTCGGCATCGGGCCTGTTCACCATCATGACTTTCATCTAGTTTCCCTTCGCGCCAACCTCGGCCGCGCAAAACGCCAATCCCAACCGGGGGCTATTGGACCGACGCCTCGTTGCAAGCTAAATCCTCGCGCGCACCGGAGAGGCTGATCATCTCGGCTTTCATATTTTGAGCCCCGCGTCCCTTGCCCACGTGATAAGCGCGTGAGCGGTGTACCGAAGCCGGTACCTGAGATAGGACCGGTCCAATAGAGACTTTCTCATTGGCTGCGCCTTCGTAGCCAGCCTTTTGGCGCGGCCCGCCGCGCCGTGCAAACCAATGTGCTTGAATACGTCCGCGGCCTTCATCAGATAAACAGCGGGGCCTCCTGGCGCACCCAGGACAGATCCGTCCGCGCACATCGCCTCCACGAGAGCTCCGAATAGGGCGTCACGTTCGCGCCTGTGCAAAGCCGACATGGTGGCCGTGCCTTGGCCCTCGTGGACGCGATAATGTACGAGCACCATGGGCACGTGGACAAAGTCGTAGCGTTTGAGGAGGCGGAACCACATATCGTAATCTTGCGTCGTGCGTAGTGACTCATCGAAAAAACCCTCGGCGTCAAAACAGCGGCGGGGCACCAGCGTCGTACAGCCGTTGATGAGATGCTGGACGAGAAGTTCGTATGGCACCTGTGCGGGGGCATAGTGCGGCAGGCGCGTAACCCTCGTCACCCGGGAATCCTTATTAATATAGTCCCAATCGCTGTATAAGACCACATCTCTCCCCGCACCCTCCATTTCCCGGAGAAGGAGTTCGGTCCTCTCGGGGTAGTAGAGATCATCGTGGCTCAGCCATGAGAAATACCGGCCCCGCATCTCCCGGATGCCGAGATTGAGAGCGGAGGCCACTCCGCCGTTAGGCTTGGCAAAATAGCGGATTCTGTCTCCAAATGAGAGGGCCACTCTTTCAGTGGCGCCGCTGTCGGTCGAACCGTCATTAACAACTAGCACCTCGGCTTCGGCGCTGGTCTGTGCGAGAGCGCTCTCCACCGCCTGGCGGAGATAGTCAGCTCCGTTGTAAACCGGGATGACAACCGAGACCACCGGGTTCGCCGACAACGTCACTCCTCCAGTTGGCCTTTGGTGGAAAAAGCAGGCGCCTCGGTGTCCTTGGCCACCCGCTCGTACAATGCCATGGCTTTTGGCTGAAGTATCCGGCGGTCTAGTTTCTCCGCGGCCAGGCGGTAGTTGATCTCAGCCGCCCCGTTCACAAAAGCGTCGTCCATAAGAGCCCGCCGCAGCGCGCTTTCCACTACCTCCGGGTCCTCTGGCGGAACCACCAAGCCATTTACGCCATCCTTGAGCCACCCCTCGGTACAAGCCGTATTCGACTGGACCGGGAGTGATCCCATGACGATGGCCTCCAGCAACGAGGTGCTGATCCCATCCGAGATGCTCAGTCCCAGGGATAAGCGTGCTCGTCCCCGCCAGGCGAGCATCTCCTTGTGCGGGGTTCCGGAGGGAAGTATGGTTATCTTCACTCCCGTATCAGCTTCAAAAAGCCGTGCCGCTAGGATCACCTCCTCCGACGCGGAATAGAGCACCACCTCGTAACCGGATAGCAGGTCTACACACCTGCGCAGCGAATGCATTGCCACCAAGGAACGGCCCGCCCACCCCTGATATCCCTTTACCATAACAACGCGGCGAGCCGAGGCCGGTCCCGCCTGGCGCAATTCCGCCGCCTCTTTCAGGTCAAAACCGCCGGTGTTCGGAATAACCGGCAACACCGAACCCTTGAAACCAAACTTCCTTGCAAGAGTAACATCTCGCGGGCATTCGCACGAGTAGTAGTCACAAGCCGCCAATACTTCGCGAATACGCGGGGCGTGATCGGGAAGCCGCCCAAAAAGGTAGATATCGCTTCCCCAATTAGTGACAATCCACGGCGGAAAAACACCCTTCGATTTCTTCTTTGCCTCCAGCGTAAGGTAGCCTGAGGCCTGCATCTCCAGGGAGTGGACCACGTGAGGCTTCAGACGGCGCACGAGCCGCGCAAGCGCCTTGGCACGGTACCCGGGCTTCAATTTGTTAAGCGCGCGTATGGCCCAAAACGAGCCGCCCCGCCACCCCAGAGGAATGCCATGCACCTTCACAGTGGGATCCGTGTCGCGCCTGTGGCCATACAGTGTATGGTGAACGTGGACGCTCCTCAACTCCGGGTGTATCAGCCCATGGTCCATGCTCGGAAAGAGGTGGATCTCCCACCCTTTCCCGGTGACTTGCGAAATCCATCGAGCTGTATGGATGCTGTTTGAGTCCGCGACGACCAACAAGCGCGGCTTCTCGCGCTTCATCGGATTACTCCGTCGCGAGACGGTTTTGGAAAGCCTAATGCCGTCAGCGTTCGCCGTACCCCGTGGCGCAGGGAGAGAGGAAGAGCAGCCTTGGCACCGTCCGTGACACTGTCTATTATGGCATGCCGGCGCCACCAGGCGCCCAAGGGCTCCACGGCGCGCCAAAGAAGAGATCCATACGGCACCTCGCGGCGGGCCCGCCGTTCCTCCAACAAGG
>JBBIMN010000148.1:0-6013 GCA_037444385.1 Acidobacteriota bacterium
CCGTCTCGATCGGAAGGGACAAGGTGAACACGATACAGGTCGCGGACCAGACGCTCTCGGGGCAGCACTTCCGCATCATTCCCAAAGAGGGCCTCTACTATGTAGCCGACCTGCAATCAACGAACGGCACCTTCTTGAACGGGGAGCGCGTAACGCTGAAGGAGCTGAAATCCGGCGGCGTGATCCACGTTGGCCAGTGCGAATTCACTTTCAGAATCGAGCAGAAGAAGCTAAATTGACGGCTGAGAGCTTGTGGATGATGGATGAGAAGGAAGCGCGCGCCGCACACGCCTCATCTCTCATCGTTCATCCCCCACTCTTCACCGCTCATCTTGTATTTCTATCTCGTGGGTGACCTCTGCCGTCTTGCCGAGCATTACGCTTGCGGAGCAGTATTTCTCTCGCGAGAGTTCCACCGCCTTTAGCACCTTCTTGGGATCGAGGTTCCGCCCGGCCACCGTGTAACGAAGAGCGATCCTCGTGAAAACTTTTGGCGATTCCTTCGCGCGCTCCGCTTCCGCGTCCACCGTTATTTGCTTTACCTCCTGGCGCATTTTTTGAAGAATAGTCCTTACGTCCACTCCGGTGCAGCCGCAAAGCCCCAAAAGAAGGTATTCCATCGGAGACGGAGCGGCGGCCGGCGTTTCGCCATCCTGGGCGTCCATGACGGCCCAGTGGCCGGAGCCGCTCCTTCCGGCGAAGGCGGAGCCGCCTATCCAGGTTACGTGCGCGTCCATTCTTTTGCTCAGGCTCCTGGCGGCAGGGGCGTGATTGTCAGGCGCCTGTCGGGCGCCGACCAGTCGGCGCGGCCTTTCGCCACCTTAAGCAAGTACTGCGGGCCGCGGATTTCTATTTCGCCCTGCGCGGTCGGCGATTCGGGGCTGAAGGCAACGGGCTTTCCATCCACCGCAACGGAGAACGCCTCTTCGGGAGAGAAGCCCGCCGTTATGCTCTGGCGCACCTTGATGAGCGAAGGACGCGACGAAGCGTATTCAAGAACGCCTTTGCCATCGAGCTTGTAGAAACTCTGGACCATTCTCTCCGGGTCGAGGCGCACCAATCCTTTCGGCTCGTAACGGTTGGTCCAGTTGATCCCGGGAAACGCCAGCGCGGAAGAGAGGTCGAGGACCACCACGAGCCCCTTGGCCTTTGCTATCGAGTCAACGAGCGCGGCATGGCTCGCCAAGCGCTCGTCCACGAGCTTTTGCTCCTCCGCCGTCAGCGCGGCCAGATTTGTGAACCCCGTGTCCGCCGGCGCGCTTGAACCGAAGGCCTGGCGGAGAAGAGGTTCGAGGCTGGCGCGCGAGCTTTTCTCGAAAGCGGTCTTCCACGCCGGGTTTGATTGTTCCAGAGCCAGGACGAGGGCGCATCCCGTCGCGCTCCAACGGGTCTGGTTCGCGGCTTGGCCGGCCGCGGCGGCGGCGCTCAAAAGGCCGTTGAGCCAGGATGCGGCGGAAGCCTTGTCAATTGCCGCGGCCGCCTTGTAACCGGCGTAGGCGCAAAGGCCGTCGCTGGTTTCCCTCGCCCACTCGTACGCGGTGATGGCCTGGGACAGCTTTCCCTGCCTCTGCGCCCTCAGAGAAAGCAAAGCCGCCGCGACGGACGGCGCCTCGCTCGATTGTGCCAGAAACAGCCTCTGGCAAAGCATGGCTTCGGCGCGCAGCATGGCGCAGTTCGCCGCGTCATTCTCTGGATAGCCGCCATTTGGAGGATTCGGCGCGGCTGGCACGCCGATGTACTGGCTGTAAACCCTGAAAGCCTCCTGGTACAAGAGCCACCTTGCTTCAACGGGTCCGGCCTTCGCGAGCGCCTCGGCGTCAATCCAGGCCGAAAGCCGCCCGGCAAATGGCGCGGTGCCCTGCATGAGAACGGAACCCTCGGGCAACGTCCCTATCCCGGCTTCGGGAAAAGAGACGCCCGCCGAGACAAACCCGTCAGGCAGCGCGGCGACGTTCAGGAGCAAGGCCTGGCGGGAAGCCCCGTCCCAAACCACGATGGGCACGTCCTTGAAATGAAAGTTGTTCCAGACCTGGCCGTCCACCTTTGCGGAGGACTGGCCGGCCTCGCGAGCGGCAGCGGCCAACGAGATCAGCCGGCCGGCGGGCCGGGGCGTCTGCGACGATACGGTGATCGCGGCTATGAAAACGGCTAGCGCGGTCTCTGCTGCTTTGAATAATTTGGCCATGCTCAAATCCTCCAGCGGAGATGATGCCAAAGATCACACGCACCGTCAAGCGGGCGGCCATGAATTGACAAGTTGATGAGGTGATGGGCTGACAGGCCGGTGGCTTGATAAATAGTGAAGGATGAAGCACGAACTTCAGGCTGAAGACTTTAGGCCGGAGGTAATGCATATTTTGCTAGAGCCTGTCTTTGCTTTCAGGAGTTGAGATACTGGCGTGCCTCGGCGCCGTCAATCGCGCCCTCAAGCGCCTTGCGAAGCACCCGCCGCTGAAGCGTCTCCCCGCCCGCATCCTCGACCAGGCGCCTTATGGTGGCGGGAGTGGATTCCGACTCCTCCAGAGGCACGGAGCCGGCGGAGAGAGGCAGCCACTCCAGGAGCGTTTCGGCATGAAGCGCGTCCCAGCCCATGCACTGTTCGCATCCCTGCCGGGTGTAGAGGGTGACGGGACGGCCGTCCGCGCCGGCGCTCTCCACCGGGATCTTGCAGTGAGGACAGAGTCTGGGGATGGATGCGTGCGCCAGCACGCCTTTCAGGACGCCGGCGCGCAGCGCGGAACGGAAACCGTTTCGCAGCATCCACTTGATGGCCGCCGCCGCGTCCGGCTGGTGAAGGACGCCGAGAACCGCCGAGCGCGAGGCCGCCAGCAGGGCAAGCTCCGTCGTCTGGCGCTCCTTCAGCGGATTGACGACCAGCAGTTCCGGCTCTTGCCTCATCGCCACGGTCGTCTGTTCCGCCCAACTCGCCTCCTGCCTTGAAACTTCCACCTGAGAGACGCCGTTCATCGGCAGAAGGGCATACTCCTCCAGGGCGATGATGAATCTGAACTTGTCCTTGGCGTGAGCCAGGAGCGAGTAGTAGAGGCCCGTCAAACCAGGCCCCGGCGCCCCCACGACCAGGAACAGTCCTCGCGGTTCGCCGAACGCCGTCTCTATCCCCGCCCGTTCCGCTCTCGTCAGGCAGGCCGCCTGCTCGGACCAGTCGGTCTGGAAGAGTTTTTCGTCGTACAGCGTGAGCGTATACCTGTGGCCTTGAAGCGTTCCAAGCGCCTTGACGTGCAGAGACAGAAAGTGGGATTCGACCTGAAGCCTGATGCGCCCCTCGAAGCGTGACCCTCGCCGCCTGTCCCTGAGCCTGGCCAGGTCGCCAAGCAGCGCGTCCATCTCTCCCTGTTTGCGCGCGTGAAGCTGGAAGCGGTCCTCCAGCCGGTCCGCGGTCCGAAAGGCAACGCGCAGCGCCTCCCTTTCGGGCCTGATCACGATCGTCCTGCACTTCAGGCGTATGGCCTCGGCCATGATCGTGCGAAACCAGTCCGTCGCCGAGGAGTCGGCCTCCAGTGAAGACCAATGCAGCGGGCGAATGTGGGCCGATGGCAGCGAAAGAATGAACAGGTGGTCGCCCGCCGGGCTGCGGACCACTCCGGGATCTTTTGAAATGCCGTAGAATTGTTCCAGCGCCTTGACCACGACCTCCCTGGGACAGACCACCGGGTCAATGGCCATGCCCGTCAGCTCTTCAAGAGCGGGGATCAGGCGCGGGTTGTCAAGGTCGGCTATCGCCACGCATAAAACGTTGTCCTTGACCTCCACCGGCACCACCTGATAGAACTGGGCAAGATTGGATGGAATCAGCTCGGTGACAGAGGGATCCTTTATCCATTCCACGAGGTCGTATGGTATTAACCCCATCGTCTCGCGGAGAAACTGGCTGAGCCTTGTCACGTTCAGGTGGCCGAGGCGGATGAGGTGATAACCGAGCCGCCCGCCCATGCGCCTCTGTTCAGCGAGCGCCTGCTCCAGCTGCTCGCGGGTGAGAAGCCCCTCCTTCAGGAGAAGCTCCCCCATCACCGGATGCTGCGACCCGCCGTTGTCTGGCATACCGCCCGTTCCCTTCAACCGGAGGCTGGACGCGGGCGAAGCATGGTGTGCGCGGCAGCCGTCTCCCACGCCTTCGCCTTTGCCGAACTCACTCTTACCAGCACCCTCAACCCGTCAAGCCGGCCTGCCTCCCAATTCCATCAGCACCTTCTTTATGCACCGGTCCTCCACTACGATAAGGCCAGCCGCTCGCGCCCGATGTGCCGCCTCCTCGTGGCGCACGCCCTCCTGCATCCACAGCGCGCGCGCGTGATTTGCGATGGCCTCGCCAGCAATTTCCGGGACGGCCTCCGAACGCCTGAAGACGTCAACGATGTCAACGGGTTTTCCAATCGAGGCGATATCCTTGTGGCATCGCAGGCCAAGCACCCGCTCAAGCGCTGGATTCACGGGGATGACATCGTAACCCCGCTCGATCAAGTAGTTCGCCACCTCGTTGCTCGGGCGGTCCGGTTTCTCGGAGATGCCGACCACCGCTATCGTTTTTGCTTCCTTGAGCAGCGTGATTATATTGGCATCCATGATGGACCTCCAGGACTATTTTACACGTTAGCGCCCATCCAAAACTACCTCCGGCCAAAGGTACGCCAGGACGGCGTGAAAATCAAGCGTGCGCGCGCTCTGGATGGATCAGGCGCGGCAGACAGCGTGGACATACCGCCGTCTCGCCGCCCTGGTACCTCAGCGTCAACAGCGGCCGCTCATCCTCGCCCGTGCCGCAGAGCATGCAGGTGAGCGGTTCCGCTTCTTCTCCCGTTTCCTTCTCACTCATTCGTCTCTCCGTGTCGTTTCTCATTCACAGCCCGCTTGCGCTTCGTCCCCTCGTAAAGCTCGAAGACGTGGAGGCGCGCCTCCGCGGGACCGTTAGCCAGGTGCATGCGGCGGGCGGGGTGAAGGCCCACCGTTTTCAGCAACGAGGCGTTCGCTCCCAAGATTGCAACGGTCCATCCCGGCCACCGGTTTTTGAGCGCGTCCCCAAAGGCTTTGTAGAGCGGCGGCAGGTCTTCCCCGGCGCCCGCGTGGTCTCCGTAGGGAGGATTCGTCGCGATCAGCCCCGCATCGCCAGGCGGAGAAACCAGAAGCGCGTCTCCCCGCGCCATGGTGATGAAACGGTGCATCTGCACCGCGCGGGCGTTGGCCTTGGTGGCGTTACAGGCGGCCGGGTCAATGTCCGAGGCGGCGATTGGAAAAGGCGGCTGGCGCCGTCCCTCTTTAGCATGGTTTACGATGCGCCGCCATTCGCGCTCCTTGAAATTCGGCCAGCGCGAGAAACCGAAACGCCTCTCGCCAACAAGCCCGGGCGCGACGCGAGCGGCGATGAGCGCGGCCTCCACGGCGAAAGTCCCCGAGCCGCAGAACGGGTCGCAAAAGGGGCGCCCGCCGTCGTAACCCAGGAGTAAAAGGATTCCCGCCGCGAGCGTCTCGTTGAGCGCGCCACGAACGGACGCCGTGCGGTATCCGCGTTTGTGGAGGGGCGCTCCAGCCAAATCCAGGCCGACGGAACAGCGTCCCTGAGAAAGCCTGACGAACACCAGAAGGTCCGGATCATCCCGGTTCACTCCCGGACGCGAACCCAGTTTCTCGCGGCAGCGGTCGGCGATTGCATCCTTCGCCTTGAGCGCCGCGTAACCGGAGTGGCCGGTAAAGGCATCGTGCACGCTCGCCTCCACCGCGAAAGTTTTTTCCGGCGTCAACACCTCATCCCACGGCAAGGCCAGAACGCCCTGGTAATAAGCCTCTTTATCGCTCGCCGCGAACTCCCCGAAATTTAAAAGCACGCGCCTGGCGCTGCGCAGGTGAATCACGGCGCGGTAAGCGTCCTCAAGCGGCGACTCAAAGTACAACGCCCCCGGAGACAACGCCTTCGGAGCCAAATTCAGCCCGCGCAGCTCGCCAGCCGCCGCCTCCTCCAGCCCTTTCGCCACCAACACCGTGAAGCGCATCGTGCCTCCAG
>JBBIMN010000149.1:0-5873 GCA_037444385.1 Acidobacteriota bacterium
GTCCTGCTGAACGGCCGGCCCCTCCACACCGGACCGGGCGACTCGCTCCCCCAACTCGCATCCGCACCCGCTGCCGCCGGCGCCGTCACCCTGGCGCCGGCCAGCATCACCTTCCTGGCCTTCCCCGCCGCCGCCAACCAGTCTTGCCGCCAGTAGGGTAGGCCTCCCGGCCTACCCTTTTTCCCACTTCCCATCCGGTCTTCTCCTGAGAGTAGCCGGAAGATTCGCCCCAACCGTCTTGACTTCAAAATCGGAGTCGCGCGTAATAATATCCGGTTAGTCACAATCGCTTGCAAAAACTCCGGCATACGGGGCCGGAGACCGGGTGATAGAGCATATGAAAATTCTGCGGATTTGTCTGGCGCTCGCCATGCTGGCGGCGCTGTCTACGAGTGTTTCCTACGCGCAGGCAGTCAACGCGACCCTTCTGGGCAACGTGACGGACTCGTCGGGAGCGGCGGTCCCTGCGGCCAAAGTTACGGTCACCGAAATGCAAACCGGCACCGGCCGGTCCATGGAGACCAACGATAGCGGCAACTACGTCTTCCCCAACCTCGAACCCGGCGTCTACAAGGTCACGGTCGAACGCAACGGCTTCCGCACCGCGGTCAAGGAAAACGTCGAACTGCTCGTCAACACCACCGGGCGCGCCGACCTCGTCCTCCAGCCCGGCCAGGTGACCGAAAGCGTCACCATCTCCGCCGACGCCGCCATTCTCCAGACCGACCGCGCCGACGTCGGACGCAAAATCGAAACCGCCCAGCTAGCCAACCTCCCCGTCGGCTACAGCCGCAACTTCCAGTCCCTCCTCAACCTCGTGCCCGGCACGACCCGCAGCTTCCAGCCCCACTCGGAGTTCTTCAACTCCCAGGGCTCGCTCACTTCACAGGTCAACGGCGTCAGCCGCCTCGGCAACAACGTCCAGTTCGAAGGCGTGGATAACAACCACCGCACCGGGCTTCTTACCGTGCTGGTTCCCCCTATCGAAGCGCTCCAGACCGTCGACGTCTCCACCAGCAACTACGAAGCGGAACTCGGACGCGCCGGCGGCGCCGTGACCAACATCATCCTCAAGTCCGGCACCAACGACATCCACGGCGGCGCTTACTGGTTCCACAGCGATAGCGCCCTCGCCGCCCGCGAAACCTTCCAGCCCACCAAGCCAGTCACCACCTACAACTATTACGGGTTCAACCTCGGCGGACCCATCCGCAAGAACAAGACGTTCATCTTCGGGGACTTCCTCCAGGTGAAGGACCGCCGCGGCGACGGCTACATCATCACCCTCCCCGGCGCCGACTTCCGCAACGGCGACTTCTCCAGCCAGATCGCCCGCGGCGTCGTCTACGACCCCGCCTCCGGCAACAAGGATACCGGCGCGGGACGCACCCCCTTCACCGGCAACCTCATCCCCTCCAACCGCATCAGCCCCATCGCCCGGAAAGTCCTCGGCTTCGTTCCCCTCCCGAATCTGGGCAGCGGCCTCACCAACAACTACGCCAGTGCCACCACCCGCAAGAAGGACACCGATTCCTTCGACATCAAGGTCGATCACTCCCAGACGGATAACGACCGCTTCAGCGTCCGCTACAGCTTCCAGCGCCCCGTCGTCACCGACCCCGGAAGGTTCGGCATCTACGGCGGCGGCGGCAAGGGCTTCGCCGCGACCGGCACCAACCGCACCCAAAGCACCGCCGTCAACTACACCCACGTCTTCTCTCCGACTCTGGTGGGCGAGTTCCGGGTGGGCCTCGGACGCTACAGCAACAAGGCGCAGAACCTCGACTACGGCACCAACGCCAGCGCCGCCATTGGGATCAACGGCGCCAACCTCGACGCCTGGAGCAGCGGCCTCTCCTCGATGAACGTCGGCGGCTACGCCAACCCGCTGGTGGGCTACTCCGCCAGCCTCCCCTGGAACCGCGCCGAAACCAACATCGATATGGTCGCCAACGTCACCAAGATCTTCCAGAACCATACCGTCAAAATCGGCGCCGACCTGCGCCGCCTGCGCGATGAACTCCTCCAGACCCAGGACGCCGGCGGTCCGCGCGGCGAGTTCGTCTTCGGCAACAACCAATCCTCCGCCCCCGGAGGCGCCGTCCTCGCCCAGGTCAACGGTCTCGCCAGCTTCCTGCTCGATTCCCCAGGGACCGTGCAGCGCGATCTCGCCATCGCCTTCCCCGCCTACCGCGCCTGGATGCTCTTCACCTACATCCAGGACAAGTGGCAGGTCAGTCCGAAACTCACGATCGACCTTGGGGTGCGGCACGACTACTACCCGCCCGCCACCCCGCGGCTGCCCGGCGGCTTCTCGAACTACGATCCCGCCACCAACAGCCTGATCGTCGCCGGCTACGGCAGCAACGCCATGAACCTCGGGCGTGAGAACTTCTACACCAACTTCGCCCCCCGCGTCGGCCTAGCCTACCGCTTCAACTCGCGGACCGTGTTCCGCGCCGGCTTCGGCATGAGCTGGATTCCGTTCCCCGATAACAAGTACGCCTGGGACAACTTCCCGGTCAAGCAGAGCAACCAGTACCCCGCATCCACCACCTACGGCCTCTCCCAGACCCCCAACGGCCAGTACCTCAGCATGTCGACCGGCTTTCCCTCGCCCGCTCCCGCGGCCATCCCCTCCAACGGCATCATTCTCGCCAGCACCCCGCAGTTGCTCTCCCAGAACATCGCCAGCTTCATCCCCCTCGATTACCACGAGGGCTATATCGCAAGCTGGAACTTCGCCGTGCAGCGCGAACTGCCCAGGAACTTCACCCTCGATGTCGCCTACGTGGGCAACCACACCATCCGCGCTCCCGTCACCTACAACCTCAACGCCGGTTTCCTGTTCAACGCCGGCAATGCCGGGCGCCCCTACTACCAGAAATTCGGCAAGGCTTCCGACATCAACTACCGCTACGCCGGGTACAGCAACAACTACAACGGCCTCCAGGTGAAACTCGACCGCCGTTTCAGCGGCGGCTTCATGCTCACCACCGGCTACACCTACAGCAAGGCCCTCGGCTACTCGGCCGAAGACGGCGGCATGTGGAATTACCTGCAGCCCCGCCGCGGGTACTCGCGTCTCGACTTCGACCGCTCCCACTCGTTCGTACAGAGCTACCTGTACCAGCTCCCGTTCGGCAAGAACGGCCGCTGGTTCAAAACCGGTCCCGCCCGCTGGATTTTCGGCGATTGGCAGCTCAACGGCGTCCTCACCCTCATGACCGGACGTCCCATGACCTTCGGCACCACCGTCAGCGCCAATACCCCCGGCTCCAGCATCACTCCCGATATCGCCGGCAATTTCACGGTCTCCCACGCGATTGCCGGACCCAGCGGCTCCGCGAACTGGTTCGACACCAGCGTCTTCAAACAGCCCCTCGATGCCGATGGCAAAACCCCCCACTTCGGCAACACCGGGCGCAACGCCTTCAACGGACCCGGACTCTTCAACCTCGATTTCTCGGTGTTCCGCAAGTTCCCGATCACCGAGCGCGTCAGGGGCGAACTGCGCTTCGAATCCACCAACTTCACGAACACCCCGGCCTTCGGCAACCCCAACACCACCGTCGGCAGCGCCGATTTCGGTAAGGTGACCGGCACCCTCGCCGGCCTGATCGCCAATCAGGGCGTAGGAGGTACCGGCTCCCGAGGCATCCAACTCGGCCTCCGCTTCAGCTTCTGAAATCCACCCCAGGGGAGTCCGGAGTCCCCCACTCCAGACTCCCCCTTCTGCCTCCCGCCTTCTGCCTTCTGACTTCTGCCTTCTGCCTCCCTCCGCTAATTTCTCCCCCCTCCCCCCGTCACCCTTATGCATGCCACCCGTCTAAACTTCGCGGCCTCTAAGACATCGAGGTGTAAAATAGAGATGAACTCCGAGCCGGGATTTTGCGTCTAAAGCGTGTGACAGCCAAAAAGGGAGAGTTTTGCCGTGAAACGTAAGTGGAAGATTCTGATCGGCGTTCTTGCGGTTCTGATCCTGGTCATCGGCGTGTACGCCAGCACGGTGCTCAGCAAAAAAGGCGTGGTGACGGTCCAGACCGGGACTGTGGTCCGGCAGGATCTGACCAGCATCGTGACCGCCTCCGGGGAGATCAAGCCCAAGAATTACATCAACATCGGCGCCAACGCCCAAGGCGAACTGCGCGAAGTCCTGGTCAAGGAAGGCGACCGCGTGCGCAAGGGCCAGATGCTCGCCCGCATCGAAAACACCCAGCCCGAAGCGGACGTGAAAGCACAGCAGGCTGCCGTCTACTCCGCCGAAGCCGATTCCGCCGCTTCCGAAGCCGGCGTCAAGTCCGCGGACGAAAACGTCCGCACCTTCCAGGCTGCCCTCGATAAGGATAAAGCCGACCTCGAACGGATGAAGGCCGACTACGACCGCTCCGTCTCCCTCTACGACGAACATCTCCTTGCCAAGCAGGACTTTGAGATGAAGAAATTCACCTACGAAGCCCAGCAGGCCACCATCCGCCAGAGCGAAATGCGCCTCGTGCAGTCGCGCGTGCAGCGGGAGCAGGCCGCCGCCCAGCTTGCATCGGCCCAGCGCCGGATCGCGCAAGCGAAAGCCAACCTCATCCGTTTCAACGACTTGCTCGATAAACGCAACGTCACCGCCCCGCTCGATGGCGTGGTTACCAACCTCCCCGTCCGGGTCGGCGAAACCGTCGTCCCCGGCGTTCAGAACTCGGCTGGCAGCACCATCATGACCATCGCCGACATGTCCGTCATCACCGCCGAAATCAAGGTCGATGAAACCGACATCGTCAACGTCAGCCTCAATCAGAAGGCCGACGTCACCATCGACGCCATCCCCAACAAGACCTTCACCGGCCACGTCATCGAGATCGGCAACACCGCCATCCTTCGTTCCACCGGCCTCGCCGCCAGCCAGAGCGCCGTCTCCAGCCAGGAAGCCAAGGATTTCAAAGTCGTCGTCGCTCTCGATAATCCCCCCGATGAAATCCGTCCCGGACTTTCTTGCACCGCGAAGATAACCACCGCCACCCGGAAAAACGTCCTAACAATACCGATCCAGGCCCTGACCATTCGCCAGAAAGGCCAGCTCGAGCCCAAGCCCAAGGACGGCAAAGGCGTCCAGGCGGCGACCACCAGGCCGGATCCGGCCGCCGAAAAGGCGAAGAAGGAAGAATTGCAGGGCGTGTTCGTGGTCGCCGGCGGCAAAGCGATGTTCCGCAAAGTCGAAACCGGCATCACCGGAGCTACCGATATCGAGGTCTTGAACGGCTTGAACGAAGGCGATCAGATCGTCACCGGGACTTACCAGGTCATCCGTACCATCGCCAACGAAGCCCAGGTCAAGGTGGACAACAAGGCCCCCGCGGCCGATGCGCCCAAGTCCTAAAGAAACGAGACTCACTTCATGGCAGCCGTAGCAGAATCCGAAGCCGTCCAGCGCGGCGAGCAGCTCAAGCGGGACGGGATCGTCATCCGCACCTACGACCTCTGGAAGACCTACATCATGGGCGATACCGAGATCAACGCCGTCTCCGGCGTCGATATCGAGATCAAGCGCGGCGAATACTGCGCGATCATGGGCCCGTCGGGCTCCGGGAAATCCACCCTGATGAACCTGATCGGGTGCCTCGACACTCCGACCCGCGGCCAGTATTTCATCAACGGCAACCTGGTCAGCGAGATGAGCGACGACGATCTCGCCCGCATCCGCAACAAGGAAATCGGCTTCGTCTTCCAGACCTTCAACCTGCTGCCGCGCGCCACCTCGCTGCACAACGTCGAGCTGCCCCTCATCTACTCCGGTATGCCGGCCGACGTCCGCATCGAACGGGCGCGCATGGCCATGCGCGCCGTCGATCTCGAAAAGCGCATGCACCACAAGCCCAACGAGC
>JBBIMN010000150.1:0-5864 GCA_037444385.1 Acidobacteriota bacterium
GAAGATTCCTCCGTCCCGGCATGGCCGAGCTCGTGGCGGGGCGCAACGCCTCCGACATGTACGAAGGGCTGAAGCTCGGCGACCATCCCCGTTTCGGCGGGCTTACCTGGACGGTCGTTGGGATACTCGACGCCAAAGGAAGCGCCTACGACTCGGAAATTTGGGCCGACCACGTGGTGCTGAACCAGACCTACAAGCGCCCGCTGGACATCTTCTCGTCCGCGACGGTCAGGCTTACCGAGCCTTCGGCGCTGAAGCGTTTACAGGCGGCGCTCGCCGCTGACCCGAGGCTTACGGTGGCTGCCCAGCGGGAGAACGAATACTACGCCAACCAGTCGAGGATGATGACGACGCTCATCAAGGTCCTCGGGTTCCTGGTGGCGGGCGTAATGGGAGTCGGAGCGGTCTTCGGCGCCTTCAACACCATGTACTCGGCCGTTTCGGCGCGCGCGCGAGAGATCGCGACACTGCGCGCGCTAGGGTTCGGCTCTTCAAGCGTCGTCATCGCCTTTCTTCTGGAATCCCTCTTCATCGCTTTCATCGGCGGCGTGGCGGGATGTGCCGTGGCGCTTCCTCTTAACGGCGTCACCACCTCAACCCTCAACTGGCAGTCCTTTTCGCAGATCGCCTTCGCTTTCAGGATCACCCCGGTCCTCCTGGCCGAGGGGGTTGTGTTTGCCCTGTTCATGGGGCTGTGGGGCGGCCTCATGCCCTCAATCCGCGCCGCGTGCCTGCCCATCGCCCAGGCGCTCAGGGAGATGTAGGGACAATCAATGCCGCGTTCATGGCCCTCGCGGGTTCGGCGTTATTTCCTTCCGCTCGTGTCCCAGTGAAAGGGCAGATATGCCGGGCAGCGGCGGAAGATTCCAGTGGCGAGAAGCAGAAGCCCGATAAGCCCCCAATAGGAGCGGAAATAGGCGCCCGCGGCCAGGATCAGTAGCCCCGCGATTATTCGAAAAACCCTGTCAAACCCGCCAACGTTACAATTCATATCAACCTCCTCGTCAAAAGAAAACGGCCATGCGCCGAGCTTTATGTCCGGGAGTGGTGTACCTATCGTTCTCCAAGACTTTCGATCGCGCCAAGCATACGCCCCAGCCCGGCCCGGCTGGCGAGGCGCTCGGCGAGATGGCGGCGGCGCGCGTCATCGCATCGCAGCGACGCCGCGAGGCCGCGTGCGTCCGGGGCCTGCCACTCGTATCCGGCGCGGCTTAGGCGGAGCATTGCCCAAAGCGCTCCCGCTTCGAACGGCTCCTCCAGAAGATATTGCGGAATCAACGGAGCGAAGCGGGGCTGAAGTTCCGGCCTTGCCGCGAGAATCTCCGCTATCGCCTCCGGCGCCAGACGGCAGAGATTGCCCGATTCGTCGTTCATCATCCAGAAGAGCCCCTTGACCGCCTCGGTGGTGCTGGGCTCGCCTGGCTGCAATGAAGCCGCGAACCGTCCCATAGCCACCACGGCGCGAAGCGCGAGGCGCCGGTCCGGCTTTTGGAGCATGGATATGAGGCGCCAGAACACGCGCCCCGGAGGCTCTTGCAACTGATTGATCGCGCGCCAATCACTCCTCCGCAGGGATTCCTCGATGAACCGCTGGCGAGCTTGGCGTTCCATCAGGTTCCTTTGGGCCGCATGGCCGCCTCTTCATCGTTTGGGCTTTGGAGCGGTCTGAGTTTCACGAAGGTCGCGCCCCATCCACCGAAAGATTGCGCGCCGGCGAGATGAAAGCTTTCGACCTCCGGGAGCCGCTCCAGAAGAGCGTGAACAGAGCGCCCGAGCGTTCCGCTTCCCTTGCCGTGAACTATCCTGATCTCAAGAAGGCCGCGCTCTCTGCACGCGTGAATGTATTCGGGCAGAAGGACGCCAAGCTCCCCCGGGTCGAACGTGTGCAAGTCCAGTTCGCCCTCGATGGGGATGCGAACCGCCCCGGCTTTCGGCTTCTCGCCGTCGCGCTTCATTGCGCGGTCCCGTTGGAAAATTGGGTCCTGTAGAGGTGGCCGTACAGGCCCCCGGAAGCCAAAAGCTCCTGGTGCGTTCCCTGCTCGACGATCCGCCCCTTTTTCAGAACGAGGATCAGGCCGGCCTCCTGGACCGTGGACAAGCGGTGGGCGATAATGAGGGCCGTCCGCCCCTCGAGGAGGTCTCCAAGCGCCTCCTGAATGAGCTGCTCGGTTCGGCTGTCAACGCTCGCCGTCGCCTCATCGAGAATCAGAATCTGTCCGGTGTGGCAGAGAGCGCGGGCGAACGATACGAGTTGCCGCTCGCCCTGGGAGATCACCGTGCCCCGCTCGTTCAATTCATGGTTTAATCCCAAAGGCAGCCTCGCCGCCACCTTGTCGAGGCGGCTGATGTTAAGCGCGCGTTCCATCGTCCCGGCGGCGGGACTGCCGAAAAGGGAGACGTTCCTGCCAAGCGTTCCAGAGAATAGAAACAGCTCCTGTGGAACCATGGCGAAGCGCCGGCGCAGCGCCGCCGCGTCCCACTTCCTTACATCAAGGCCGTCCACGCGCACGGAGCCGCCACCTTCTGGAATCTCATAGAATCTCAAGAGCAGCGAAGCTATGGTGGTTTTGCCGGAGCCGGTGGGGCCGACAAGCGCCACCGTCTTTCCCGGCGGCACCCGGAAGGAGACATTCTTGAGCACCGGGCTGTCCTTTTCGTAGGCGAAGGAGACGTTGTCGAAGACGATTTCGCCTGCCGAAGCCGCGGGGGCTTCAATTCCAGACGGTTCGGCCGGGGTGTCCAGAATTTTGAAAAGCCTTTCGCTCGCCACGATGCTGCTTTGCAGGATGTTGAACTTCTCCGCGAGATCCTGCAAGGGCATGAAAAGCATCCGCAGGTACAAAAGGAACGCCACAAGCGTCCCCACCGAAAGCGCGTGATGCAGCGCCTGCCCTCCGCCGTACCAAACCACTAGAGCGATGCCGGACACGGCGAATGCGTCTATGACCGGCCGAAAGACGGCGAAGACGTAAATAAGGCGCATCTGCGTCTTGTAAAACTCCCTGTTTAGATCGCGAAAGCGCTCCGAGAATGCCGCTTCCCGCGTAAAGGCTTTGACCACCACGATGCCCGTCACGGCTTCCTGGAGGAAGGTGTTGACCTTGGCCACCTGCACGCGGATGATCCGGTAAATCTTCTGCGAGGCGCGCTTGAACCAGAGCGAGAGAAGGATGAGCGGAGGGGCAAGCAGAAAGAGGCGCAGGGAAAGCCCAACGTCCAGCGAAAGCAGGATCCCCAAAATGCCGAAGAAGAGCGCCACGTCGCTGAGCGCGGTCGCGAGCACCGACGCGAACAGGTCGGACAGCGTCGCCGTGTCGTTCGTGATTCTCGTGACGAGCCTTCCCACCGGGTTCTCGTCGAAATAGCGCACCGGCAGCTCGTGCAAGTGAGCCCAGAGATCCTGCCGCAGTGTCTGGACCGCCCTCTGGCCAAGGTGGTTGAGGCCCATCGTGACGCCGAAGGAAAAGAGAAAGTCGGCTAACAGCAGCCCGGCGTACAGAAACGCCAGAGAAATAATCCCGCGGAGGTCTCCGGAGCGAATGGCGGCGCGCTGCGCCGCGGGAAGCTTCTGGAGGTCCGCTTTCGAGATGAAGCGCTCGTGGCCGGAGGGCCCGTCCGGCTGGCGGTACCAGCCGGCTTCATCGAGGATGCGGCGGGAACGAAGTTCAGCGCGGCCGCCTTCGCTTAAGGCGGCCGAAAGCACGAAGGCGTGGCGGCCATCGTCCTGGTCCGCCAGCTTCTCGTGAAGCTTGGCCTCAAGCCAGGCTCGGTCTTCGCGCGAGGAGACATCCACTCGCAGATAGGGGGGCATGATGTACCGGTCAATGCCACGGCGGACTATGAGCGGAAGAGAAAGTTCGATCCCAGCCTGGACGAGCGAAAGAAGGACGCAGGCCAGCAACAGCGCCCGCCTGCCGCGCGCGTAGACCATGATGCGCCTCAGGTGCCTGAGCAGCGTGAAAGCGCCGAGCTTCTCCTCTTCCCGTCCTATTGCCAAGCCGATCCCCTAGGCCGTTCCATTGTCCGTCACTGCTCAATCTCCTGTAGCTCGGCCATTTCGCGGTAATATCCCGGAACTGCCGACAGCTCCGCGTGAGTGCCCTGCTGGATGACGGCTCCGCGCTTGAGCACGAGAATCCGGTCCAGCTCTCTCACAGCGCTGACGCGGTGGCTGACTACCATGGTTGTCCTGTGCCGTCTCGCGCCGGCGAGCCCCGCGAGAATTTTTCGTTCGGCGCCGGCGTCCACGGCCGACAGGGTGTCGTCCAGCAAGAGGACGGGCGCGTCTTTCAAGAGCGCGCGCGCCAGGCAGAGGCGCTGCTTCTGGCCTCCCGACAATGTAATCCCGCGTTCGCCCAAAAGCGTCTCGTAGCCTAGAGGAAAGGCCTCTATCTCCTCGTCTATCGCCGCTAACGCGCAAACGTCCCGAAGCTGCCCTTGCGTGGCTCGCGGATTGCCGATCAGAAGGTTTTGCGCGATCGTGCTGGAGAAAAGAAAAGCTTCCTGTGGAACGACGGCTATGGTTTCGCGAAGTTCTTGGAGGGGAATTTTCGTTATATCGGCCCCGCCAAGAAAAACCGTGCCTGGTTCAGGGTCATAGAGGCGCGAAAGGATTTGCACGAGCGTGCTTTTCCCGGAGCCTATCTCTCCGACGACGCCGAGGCTGCCGCCTTCAGGCACGGAGGCGGACAGATCGCGCAGCGAGAGGCGCTCCGAGCCGGGGTAGGTGAACGTCAGGCCGCGGATCTCGATGTCATGGGCGCCGGACCCTTCGGGCCGCCCGGCGGCTTCTCCGGCCTGCGGCTTTCTATCAAGGAAAGCGTTGATGCGGTCCATGGATGCCGCGGCCCGTTGGACCAGCGTGAGCATCCATCCGGCGGCGATCATCGGCCAAGTAAGCATTCCCAGATACGAGGTGAGCGCAACGAAAGAGCCGACCGAGGTTTTGCCGCTGATGACCCTCGCGCCGCCGGCTCCTAAAAGGATGGCTACGCATAAGCCCGCTATCAAAAGGATCATCGGGTGGAAGAGAGCGTCCACGGCCGTGTAATGCATGAACTTCTTGAAGTAATCCTCGTTGTAGCGCGCGAAATCGGCGCGGTCTCCCTCGTGCTGGACGTATGCTTTCAGTATCCGCATTCCGGCGACGGATTCGCGGACTTTCTCGGTCATCCGTTCGAACGACGACTGCACGGCGTCCCACCGATCGTAAACCGCCTTCAACGAGACGGCCATGACAACCGCCAACAGAGGGAGCGGCAGGATGGCCAGCGCCGCCAGCTTCGGGTCAAGCCAGAACATGGCGCAAAGCGCCACCACGGCGTAGGCCGTGGAATCGAAACCGGCGACAAAACCCATGGCGAGCGCCTGGCGCACCGTCTCCACGTCGTTCATCGCGAGCGCCATCACCTCGCCGGTCCTTGTCGTCGTGAAATCACGCGCCGAGAGCGTCATGGCGTGGTCGAAGACCTTCTGCCTGAGATTGATTTCGGCGAGCCTTGACGCCGAAAAGAAGAAGTGGCGCCACGCGAAACGGAAAGCCGCTATCGTCAGCGAAAGGCCAAGGATGACGAGCGCCTCCCTGGCCACCCACGCCGAAGTGGCGGAAAGCGAGGCCACTCCGTCAACGACCACCTTAACGGCCAGGGGAATGGCAATCTGCGCTCCGTCCACAACCAAAAGGCACAACACGCCCATCGCGACCCGCCACGGATAACGGAAGAAGAGCTTCAGGATGTCGCGAACGCCGCGGCTCATCGCAATCCTCGCAGGCGCCTATTCTACTACCCAATCATAAGATCAGTTGGCAAGGCCCCAATCCCGCGATGGATATTAGGAGTGGCCGGGGAATGCTGGTGAATGAA
>JBBIMN010000151.1:0-5836 GCA_037444385.1 Acidobacteriota bacterium
GATTAGATCGAAATCCCGAAACGGGCACTGTTCGTAGAAGTCGCCTTTCATCAGCCGCACGTTGGCAAGCCTGGCCGTGTTCCTCGTCGCCCAGCCGAGCGCGGCATCGTCGGCGTCAACGCCCGTGCAGAGCGCGTCCGGCCTCTCCGTCGCGATCGCCGCTAGCAGACAGCCGGAGCCGGTACCGGCCTCAAGGACGCGCGGGCGATCAAGCTCTTTGATGCATTCGAGCGCCGCCTCGACGAGGTGCTCCGTCTCGGGCCTCGGAATGAGACAGCCCGGCCCGACCTCGATTCGCCGTCCCCAGAACTCCTGAACGCCGCGAACGTACTGAAGCGGCTCGCGCGCGGCACGGCGCGCGACCGCAAGCGCGAATGCCTGATCCTCCTCGAAGGTGAGAACTTTTTCCTGATGGCCGAGCAGGATGGCCTTGTCGAGATGAGTGACGTCGCAAAGAAGAAGGAGCGCGTCCCAGAAAGGATGGAGAACCCCCTCCTGTTCGAGGCGGCGCGACGCTTCGCGAAGCGCTTCATGAATCGAAGGAGGTCTCATGGCATCCCGCGTGTCTGGTGGAGTGGAGGCGGAGCGAGATAGCGAGAAGGAGGAAGACTGAAAAGCAGACTGAAAGATTCCTCCCTGATCTGGCCTCCCCGTCAAACCACCCGCCGTCCCGTCACGCCTTGGTTTTGAAATCCTTCCCAAGCCATCCTTTGGCGAGGATCAGAAGAACGGTTGACATCATGGCGACAACGCCGAAGATGAGCCACATCGTGCCGCTGTGGTTCTGGCCGGGGAAGAGCCTTGGGTCGGGGCACCAGCGGGCCATCGCGATGCCGGAATAAATCGGCACTATCATCTTGGTGAGGAACCACGGGAACTGCGCCACGCCCATGTAGGCGCCCGTTCTGCCTTCGGGGGCGATCTCGGCGGCGTACTGGAGAAAGCGCGGCTGCCACATCGCCTCGCCGATCGTCATAAGAACGATGAATGTGAAGAGCCCCCAGATGGTCGGCCCGATTGCCAGAAGAAATGCGGGCGCGGCCATGACCGCCGTGCCCACGATCATCATGTTGTAAACCTTCACGCGGGCCGTGAGCGCCGCCACGATCGGGCAGAGGATGAAAATGAGCAGCGAGTTCAAGTTCGTCGCGGTCTCGAACTTCTCGCCGACCCACGTCCCGTAGAAGGCGCGGTCAACGTACAAAGGCAGGACGAGCCAGTTGTAGGCGAAGAGCGTCTGCACGGGAATCAGGCAGAAGATGAAGTAGGCGAATTTCGGATCGGCGATGGGGTGATTTTTCATCCAGTGCCATATGCGGCCGAAAAAGTCCTCCGGCGGCAAAGCGGCGGCCGCCCGCTGCACGGCCGATTGAGTCCCCTCCTTGGCCTGTCCTTCGGCCGTCTGACTCCGCGCCTTGGCGTCGGCGATGGCTTTCTCCACGGTTTTCTTGCTGAGCATGAAAAAGAGGATGACGAACCCAACCAAGGTGACGCCCGTGTAGAACCAGTACGCGCCCTTGATCTCGAAGCGCTCCCTGACAGGGGACATGAAAGTCGGAAGCCAGCCGCCGAGGTTCATCACGGCATAGAGCATCGCGTAGGCCATGTTGGCCGTGGCCGGCGTGGTGAACTGGCGCGCGGCAGCGTAGGCGGCGGGCTGATACATGCCGTAACCGAGGACGATAAGGAGAATCCCTCCGACGGCGAGCATGTTCAGCGCGGAGGAGATACCGCCGCCTTGAAGCCCCAGCGAGGGCGCGCCCGAAAGCATGGCCCGCCCGGCGCACATCAGGACAAGAGAGATAAGAAGTGCGGGCCTCACGCCCCATTTGTCGGCGCGGCCTCCGAAGAAGAGCATCGAGATCGTAATGCCCGACGTGAGAACCCCGACCATCCATCCCGCCTGCTTGTCACCCAGCGAGACGTATCTGTTGAAGTACATGGCGAGATAGATCACCATGCCGAAATAGACGAAGCCTTCGAGGAGGTAGTTAAGGTTAAGAGCCCAAATGGCGCGGGGAGAATGGACGAGGTCAATGAACGGCTGAGTTATCTCTTTCCACGGGCTGGGCTTGGTTTCGGCGTTGCCGGTCTCTGTTTCGCTCATGCTTTCTCCTAATCGCGCGGCTTGCGCCGAAAAAGAAATATACCATGAAAAAGGGATGATGGATGAACTCTCATCTCTCGTCGTCGTCTTTTCTTCCTGGCGATTGCCAGGACACTTCAGGCACTGTATGATTGTCTTCTCCGCTGAAGGAGGGCGCATGGACGAAAAGCCCGGAACCGGTAGCGCGCAGGAAATCGAAACACGCGAATGCCAGTGGCTTGAAAATATCTACAAGGGGGGTACCGAGCCGGAGCTGACATTCCGCTCTCTCATCTTCGGCGCCATCATAGGCGCCGTCATGTGCCTGTCCAACCTTTACGTCGGCTTCAAAGCGGGATGGAGCCTGGGCGTCACTATAACGGCCGCCATCATGGCCTTCGCCATCTTCAGGGCATTCCGAACCGTCTTCCCGTTTCTCGTGAAGCGGGACATGGGCATGCTTGAAACCAACATCCTCGTCACGATCGCATCGGCGTGCGCCTTCATCGCCTCGGCCGGGCTCTCGAACGCCGTTCCCGCGCTCACGATGGTCTCGGGACGAACTCTCCCCACGTGGCAACTGGCGCTGTGGGTGGCGGTGATCCTCTTTTTAGGCCTTTTCATGGCGATCCCGATGAAGAGGCAGATGATCAACGTTGAAAACCTCAAGTTCCCAACGGGCTTCGCCACGTCAGAGGTACTCAAGGGTATGTACGCTGAGGGGGGCGACGCCGTCAAAAAGGCGCGGGCGCTCTTCGGCGCGCTCGGCCTTGGGCTGGCGATTGCCTGGTGGCGCGATGGCGTCATCGGCTTGCCAAAACGAATCGCCGGCCACTTCGCGCGCGAACTCGGCGTGCTCGAATGGAACCGCTGGCTGCCGGCCATTCCCGCCACCATCATTCCCTCCTCGTGGTCCGTCCTTGGGATGCCTTTGGCCCGCCTGACGCTCTCCTTCGAGGGAAGCCTCATCATGGTTGGCGCCGGGGCCATCATGGGCATCCGCGCCGGCGTGAGCCTTCTGTTGGCCGCGCTGATCGGCTACGGCGTTCTCGCGCCGATATACATTGGTAAAGGGGACATTCCCCATGACCCGCCCGCCGTGCAGGCGCTGGCTGGGTTCAACCAGCGCGCGAGAGTGGAGACTGCCTCGGACGCCGCCTTCCCGATGGCCGTTGAGGCGGGCGCGACGCTTTCTTTCTCGGTGCGCGAAGCTGGCAAAGAGCCGGTCGTCTTGACGAAAACATGGCCCGTGGCAACGGCCTTCAAAAACGCGAAGGTGCTTGAAACGGAACTCAACACGATGCCCCCTTTCGCGGGGGTGATCGTTTTCGGCATTGATAAGGGGCGGAACCGGCTCTACGCGGAGCTCGCCAACGGCGCGGCGGCTGAAACCTCGATTGTGCTGGAACGGGCGGCCCTCGGCTTCGCGGCCAAAGCGCAAGGCCGCGCGCTCCATTTTCCGGTGGAAGTTCCGCCAGGCGCGGTTCTCTCTTTCTCCGCCGGAGAAGCCGCGGGGCCAGCCGGCCCCATCGCCGCGGAGCACTTGGCCGTTACTTTCGCGCGGGGCGCCTCATTTGCCGGCGATGCTTCCGTTCTTGCCTTCCTCAACGGCGAGAAGCTTCCCGGCGGAGCGCCGAACCCCTTCTTCGGAAAGATCTCATTCGCTTTTCAGCGTGGCCGCCTGGTGGCGAGCGGCGCGGCCTTCAGGCGCTGGGACGCGCGGCTCTCAGTGGACGATTGCCGGGCCGCGCCGATACTGGGTTTTGAAACCGGGCAGAGCAGCAGCGTCCCTTACGGCGGGTTCAAGAACATCGTGCGCTGGCTCATGTGGCCAGGGGTGGCGATGATGGTCACGGCGGGCCTTCTCTCGTTTTTCATGCAGTGGCGGACGGTGCTTCGCGCCCTGTCGGGCCTCATGACGATGTTCCGCAAGAGCGCGTCAGGCGCTTCAAGCGACGCGCTTTCCGGGGTCGAGGTGCCGGGTTCCTGGTTCGCGATGGGGGTGCTGGTTACGGGTGTGGCGGCAATAATCCTCCAGATCTGGTTCTTCGGAATACATTGGTGGATGGGGCTTCTGGCTGTCGCGATGTCCTTCTTTCTTGCCATCGTCGCCTGCCGGGCGACCGGAGAGACCGACATAACGCCGGTCGGCGCGATGGGCAAGATCACGCAGCTTATGTACGGCGCGATCGCGCCTGGAAACATGACCGCCAATCTGATGACGGCCAACGTGACGGCCGGCGCCGCAACGTCCTCGGCCGACCTTTTGCAGGCGCTTCGCTGCGGCTACCAGGTCGGGGCGAGCCCGCGCAAGCAGTTCCTCGCCATGCTTGCGGGAGTTGTCGTCGGTTCGGCCGTGGCCGCGCCGGTCTACAACATCCTCGTGCCAACCGCGGATGTTCTTGGAACCGACAAACTGCCAGCGCCCGCGGCGCAGACGTGGGCTGGCGTGGCGCTTCTTCTCAGCAACGGCCTGCACGCTCTTCCGGTCTCGGCGCGCTGGGGCCTTTTGTGGGGCGGGCTTTTCGGCATAGCGATAACCCTCTGCGAGAGGCTTTGGCCGAAGAGCAGGAAGTTCCTGCCGTCCGCCACGGCGATGGGCATCGCCTTCGTCATCCCCGCTTACAACAGCGTCAGCATGTTCATCGGCGCCTTCATCGCGTGGGTTTTGGACAAGCGCGCGCCCGCCTTTTCGGAGACCTACACCATACCAACGGCTTCGGGCCTCATAGCGGGCGAAAGCCTTATGGGCATAGGAGTCGCGATACTGGTTGCCTTCCAATTGATGTGAAAAGCACGGCGGAGGGTGGAGAGTGGAATGTGAAGGGTGGAAAGGTGAAAGGCGAATCCGCGGGAGACATCTCCAGATGCCGATACGGCCTGCTGGCGATAAAGAAGAGGCGTCGTGGTCTGGAGATCGCTCCTACATAGCCATCTTATCTCCTACACCGCTTGACCGGCCATAGAAGGGCGGAAATGTACGAAGCTTTTCTGGACCATCACGTGCACAGCCACCACTCATTCGACAGCCAATCGCCGCTCGAAGAGCTGGTTCAAAGCGCGCGCAAGGTGGGCCTTGGGGGGTTCGTCCTTACCGACCACGCGGAGTTCGACCCATCGGAAATCGGCTTCGGCCACTTCCAATATGACAAGGCGCGCGCCGAATGGGAGGAGATCCAAAGCATCACGCCCGACCTGAAGATGCGCTTCGGCGCCGAGATCTCGCACCAGAGGGAGCGCGCGGACGCGATCCGTGGCTACCTGCACGCGCACCGTTTTCACTACGTCATCGGCTCCGTTCACCACGTCGGCAGGGAGGGGATCAGCGATTTCATGGCCCGCGCCGAGGAGCGCAAAGTTCCCATTGAAGAGTGTCTGGGGCACTACTTCGATGACTGCCTCGACGCGGTGAAGTCAAACCTTTATGATGCCATGGGCCACCTCGATTTTCCAAAGCGCTACTCGCGCAAAGGACCCAAGTACACCGGTGATTTCTGGATGAAGCACTACGGAAAGAAAATCAGAGAGGTGGTGACGGCCTGCCTCGACATGGGCGTCCACCTCGAAGTGAACACCGCCACGTACCGAGTCGGGTTCACCGAGCCTTATCCAGGCTGGGCGATTCTCGACCTCTACCGGCAGCTCGGCGGCCGCCAGGTCATCCTTTCATCCGACGCCCACAGGCCGGAGGACGTAGGCACCGCGTACGGCGCCGTCATCCGCGAGCTTTCCCGCCGCGGGCTGGGCATC
>JBBIMN010000152.1:0-5730 GCA_037444385.1 Acidobacteriota bacterium
GGAGATCGCGTCCTGGTGGGCGCCAAGGCAATCCTGGAGATTGATCAAGCTGGACAGGTATTCGCCGGCGCCATCGCCGAGAACCGGGCGAAAAAACTCCGTTGTGTAGCGAAGCCTCTTGGCGAGGATCCTCAAGCGATGGAGTTTTAAAGGGTCTGGAACGCCGACAACGGCGCGGCCCTGTTTGAGGACTCTCTTGGAAGCCGGGCCGATGAGCACCGGCGCGGCCTGCTTAGCCGGAAGAGCCGCCAAACTTCGCGGGCGCGACGGGGGCGGCGTTGATGACAGCCGCTCTGCGCGCCGCAACAGATCCTTGTAGCGCTTTGATGCCAGGGCAAGGACGAGAATCTCGTGCGCTTCTGCCCGCCGTTTCTTGAGGTTGGTTTCCAGCCAGTTTCGGGACTCGGCGCCGGCGTTTGCCCGCTCCATTCTCTCCTGAAGTTTTTCCCAAAATACATCCAAGTCACGGACCGCGCCCAGTAGCCGCGCCACGCTGCCCATTTCCGCGTGGAGCGATTCGCAGCGCCTCGGGCCGAGAGCGGGCGCGAACAAACGAAGCGCCGAGCGCGCCCTGCGCGCAGCCACGCGAAGGTCGTGGAGGAACTCCGTGTCCAAATCATCAATAGTGCCTTGAGTGTTGGCTCGCATCCTGTAGGCCTGCTGCGCGAGCACCTTGCGCGCGGCGAGCGCGACCGCATCGTTGCCCTGGACCCTTAACTCT
The DNA here is from genome assembly GCA_037444385.1 of Acidobacteriota bacterium. Classification (GTDB taxonomy): domain Bacteria; phylum Acidobacteriota; class UBA4820; order UBA4820; family DSQY01; genus JAEMPZ01. Next base: position 722 of record JBBIMN010000152.1, read on the forward strand.
TCTGGAATTGGAGCCCCGGGCAATGGAAGGCCGAGCAAGGACAAAGCCGCTTCAAGGGCGTCGCCTCTGGCTTCGGCGAGGCGTGGCCCGCCCCTGAGAAAAGTTCCAATGCGGGCCAACTCTTCTGGAGAGCCAGCTCGCTGCGTTACCGCTAGCGCGCGGCGGCCTTCGATCCACGCGCCCTGAGGCTTGGCGAACATTTCGTGGACGAATGCCGCGTTGAAAGAGCTTTCGGCGAACCCCTCGATTGAAAATATCGCGCCGCGGCTTTTGACACGCGCCAGCGGAAGTAGCACGCGGCCCTTCGTAACCGCCTCCGATGCGTCACGAAGAGGGCCTTGCGAAAAAGCGCCGTCCTGGCCGGTGGCTTCAAGGAGCAGGCCGTTGCCAATTTCAAGTTGCCAGATTTTTTCGCCATAAAGAATCCGGAGCCTCAACCGCGCGCCAACTTTGTAAAACGCGCCATTCTGGGTGTCGAAGTAGAGGTCTTCCGCCTCCAGCGGCTCGGGTTGGGTGACGCGGTAACCGGCGCGGCCAACCGCGGAAAGAAGCGACGACAAACGCTTTGAAGGTCCGGCAAGAAAAGCGGCCCTGGAAACACAGGCCATATTCAAGCCTTCACGCCGCAAAGGAGTTCAGATGGGGCGAAACCGGACCGAAGCCGCTTCAGATCGCGCGCGGCCTCTTCAACCGGATAGGAGAAGCGGATGATCTTGGGACTGATCGTCCCGCGGCCCTTGAATTCAACGAGCGCGTAGCTTCCGCGCGGGTCGCCGTCAACCGGTTTTCCAACGGATCCGCAATTTGCAATCCAGGTTCCAGCTACCTTGCGGACGAACGGCACGTGAGAATGGCCGCAAACCAAGAGGTCCGGTTTCTCCTCCTTGAGCTTAGCGGCGAGCGCCTGCCCGGTGACGCTCGGATAGATGTAATCCTCGTCTCCAATGGGGCTGCCATGGACCACGAGGACTCTGCCTTGGCCCAGTGTGAGTCTCATCTCGGATGGAAGCGCGGCGAGCCAGGCGCGCTCTTCCCCTCCAAGCTGCAAAGCGGCCCAGCGCGCCAATGCGGAAAGCGTTCCCTCCTTAGCCTTCTTCGCAAGCTTCTTGGGCTTGCCGAGCTGGGCTATTGTCCTTCGGTCAACGTTTCCGCGTATAGCGGCCACGCGCCTTTCCATCAGAAACCGCACTACCTCCACCGGATGAGGCCCGCCGCCCACGATGTCTCCGGCCACGACTATGGAGCGCGCTCCACGGCCGCGCGCATCCTCGATCGCGCTCCAGAGCGCTGGAAAATTCGCGTGAATGTCGGAAAGGAAAGCCACTTTCATCATCGCCTCGGTGGTTGAAAAAGAACAAAGACCATTTTAACCACGGATGGACACGGATAAACACCGGTAAAGTTCAAAGACAACGGCATGAAATCTTTCCACCCATGTTCATCTGCGTGCATCTATGGTCCCGCTTTAACCGCCCTGAGGCATGAGTGCCCAAAGCTCGTTGGCCAACTTTTCTATCCTTGCCAAGTCCTTCACGCGCCCTTTGCGCGCCTTGACCTTTAGCGCGCGCACCGCATCAACCATTCGCGCCTCGATTTTCGCCGGGGGAAGAGCATTTTCGGCGCCGCCGGCCTCCTGGAAAACTTCGCAGAGTCCGGCCAATTGGCCGTCCACCCGGCTTTTATAAATTTCCAGGATGTCTTTAAGCACGGGCCGCAGGCCCTGCACTTCGGCGGCGAGTTCCGCTGCCAGGGCCGCGCGCTTTGGCGGCGCTTTCCTGGCTTTCTCCTCCGCCGGTTTTGGCTGGGCCTTCTCTTTCACATCCTTTGAAACGGCCTTTTCTGTCGCCACAACCCTCTCCTCTTATTCTGACGAGCTGCCAGTGGCGGGGCGCAGAGGCCCTCCCCCGCGTGGTGCATGCCTGGCATTACCCGCCGATGGTTTTTTCAAGAACCCTCTCAACGCGGGCGCGCAAGTCGGCGTCCACCGCTCGAACGCTCCTGTTCGCGTTTACCAATTCGAAACCATACTTCTTGCCCATCCTCAAGTACTCTCCGCGAATCTTGCGCTGGTACTTCATGAAGCTGTCGAACCAATCGTCGCCGAGATTCGTGTCCATGCCCGACTCCCAGTAGTCGAGCTGGCCGTGCGCTTGAAAGGTCCGCTCCACCAGCGTTCGCGCCGAGACCATGAAATAGAGAACCGCGTCCGGGATGAGCGCCATGCCGTAGACCGACTCCACCCACGCCGGGTCGGCGCCGCGCACGATGTCACGCGCCATGAGGGTGTAGATGTACCTGTCCGCGATCACGACGTAGCCAGCGCGAAGAGATGGAACCATTACATTTTCCATCTGGTCGTAAAAATCGGTCGCGTAGAAAAGCGAAAGCGTGCGGGGGCTGAGCACATTCCCCTGCTTGGCTTTTTCAAGCTCCGCGCCGACGAGGGCGCTGCGTTTCAGTCCGACCTGCGCGACGGCAAACCCCTTCTGTTCGAGCCACTGCGCCAGAAGCTCGACGTGGGTGCTGCGGCCGGAGGCATCGGGCCCCTCGATGACTATTAGCGTTCCAGTCAGCTTGGACAAATCAACGCCAGGAGGTGGCAAGCGGTAGCAACGTTTTGGGCTCATAGCGCGGTCCTCTTTCGGTAGACGGAAAGGTCAACGCGTTCGCCGATTATTTCGCGGGCTTTTTCCTGCAACGCGTGGATTGGCCGCGTGGCGTCCATCACCGTAAAGTTGAACTCCTTGGCCATGCTCGTGTAGCTCTCCAAAACGCGGCCCTGGAAGATGCGGAAACTCTCGTAGATGTCCGTGGAGAGGTCGAGGTCCATTCCCGCCTCGAAGTACTTGAGCCGGGGCCTTCCCTCCAGTATTCTTTCCAGCGCCGTTTCCAAAGGCAGGCCGTAGTAGAAGGTTATGTCCGGCAGTATGGCGTAGCCGTAAAGCTGCCGGAGCCAACTGGCGTCGCAGCCCCGGACCGCGTCCCTGGCGTATGAGGTGAAAATGTAGCGGTCACAAAATACTATGTAGCCGGCCTTGAGCACCGGCAGGATCTGCCTCTCGTACCTGTCGGCGAAATCGGTCGCGTGAATCAGGCTGAAGGTAGTGGGAGTGAGAAGCTGCCTCTTTTTGCCCTTGCGCGTGGCCTCCTTGACAAGGTCGCTCGAATTCCACTGGGTAAAGAAAACGCGGTAACCGAGCCCAGAAAGCCACTGGTGCATCAAGTGGACCTGAGTGGATTTTCCGGAGCCGTCGAGCCCCTCGACTGCGATCAGTTTTCCGGGCAGAGTGTTTTTGCTCATCCCTTGCCTCCGTTAGCCGAAATCCGCGCCTTCAGGCCAAAAGCCCTCTCGAAGAGATCGGCCTTTCGCCTCAAGGCCCACCTCTCCAAAAGCAGGTCACCGTCGCCCTCCAATGTTATCTCCATCCCGCCGTTTTTTTCGCGCGCGAAGACCTGGCTGACGGTTTGCCTATGTTCGCGGTCAAGGGCGTCGGCGAGCCTTAAAAGGCCGGCAAGGAGGTCAACCGCGCGCCTCTCCTCGCGCGTAAGGATGGCGTACTCCTCGTGGCGCAACTTCGGCCCGCCCTTGCGATGGTAACGCGCAATGGCCGCGGCTAAAAGCATTTCGCGCGGGGAGAAGCCGGGCAGCTCCGAGTGGGAGATGATGTAGTGGGAGTGCTTGTGGTGAGACTTGAAGCTGATGTACGAGCCTACGTCGTGAAGCACCGCCGCCGCCGTCAAAAGGCGCATTTCTGCCGCGCCCATGCCGTGGAGCTTGCCTGTTTGGCTAAAAAGAGACGCGGCCATCCTCGCGACGTGCAGGGCGTGAGGCTCATCGAAAAAGTACCTTCGCCCAAGCCCGGTGGCGCTCGTGACCGTCTGGCGGTCCTGGGAACTTTCATGAGAAAGCCGCGCAGTCAGCGTTTCGGCGAGATCGTAGAGGACCCCTTCCCTCAAGCCCACGTGCGGAACGTGGATCACCCCGGCTCCGGCCAATTGGCCAAGCCGCTCGTAGACGATGGCCGCGGGCAGGATGACGTCGGCGCGGTCCTCGTTAAGGCCCATCTCCGTGATCCGTTCCCGGTACGAGAGACGGGCGAGTTTTTCTATGAGGCGGCGGAGGGAGGCCATGGGTACGACGCTGACACCGTGAGGGCCGGGCTTCTCTCCCGTGACCGCGGCGATCGTCTCGGCGTTTCCGCCAGTGGCGATGTAACCCAGGTGGGGCTTGGCTCCCGCAGCCGAGGGGATTTGAAGGGTCGAGGTGTACTCCTCCAGAAGTTTCATGAAACGCCCGGGGGCCTCGCTGCTCCCTGAAAGTTCCTCGAGAAGCCTGACCGCGCCCATCGTGTGGGACTCGCTCCAGAGAACGCCGGAGCCGTCGGCCAGCGAGACCTCGACGCTCCCGCCGCCAAGGTCCACCAGGAGCCATTCCTGGCTCCCCATCGGTATGCGCTGGCGGATGGCGAGGTGAACCAGCCGCGCCTCCTCGAAGCCGGAAATCACTTCAAGCTCAAGCCTGGCCTCCTTGCGCGCCCGTTCGGCGAATTCGGCTCCGTTCAAGCTCTCGCGCACGGCGCTTGTCGCGACCGCGCGAACGTGGCCAATTTCGAGCTTGTCCAACGTTCTTCTGAAGCCGCGTAGCGCTTGCAGCGCCGCTTCGATAGCGCTTTTGGAGAGTTTGCCCGTCAAAAAGACTTCGTGGCCCAAGCGAACGGGAACGCGCTCGGAGGCCAATGGAGCCAAATTGCCGGGCGCCGTGAACTCACCGGCCAGAAGGCGCAGGGCGTTGGAGCCGACGTCCACGGAAGCGGCGCGCAAGGGAAACAGAACCGGCGGTTCACCGCCGGCTGGTTTCCCGCTTTTCGCCAAAGGCCTCGCTCGCATAGGATCGCCACCCCTTTTCGCTTCCAAGCGTAGCGCGTTTGAGGGTGCTTTTGCAAGGGGAGAATATGACCCCAATCCCGCGATGGAACTGCAACGGTGCCCCCAAATGCCGGTGAGCACGT
>JBBIMN010000153.1:0-5609 GCA_037444385.1 Acidobacteriota bacterium
AGGAAAGCGTCTTTGCCTATGCCCTCGCGCATCAGCTTTCCGCCGCGCGGCCCGGGCGGCCCCTGTGAGCATCGAAGATGCGGCGGAAGGCCCGCGCGCAAGATGCGAGACACGGAGGAGGTCCGGGGAGGTGCCTCCTGGACCCGCGCCTTGCCTGCCTGCGCCAAGCGAAGCGCCTGTCCGTACAGGCGGGCGGCAGGCAGGCCGAGCACCGTGCACCGGCCCTTGAGGCCAACGCCGCGCCCACAAGACACCAAACACTTTTGCCTTCGTGACCTTTGTGGCCGTGGTGAAATCCCGCGTTACTAATGGCCAGTCGCAAGCGACCGCGATACTTGTCACCAGCGCCCCCAGCAAGTACAATCATCATGAGCAGCGCCTTACTTGCCTTTGGGCCGCTCGGGAGGATCAAGTGTCGGGACAGATTGACGGCCTTTTGGAGTTCATGCTCGCCTACGCGCCGAACATCAGCGACCTGAATTTCTCGGTAGGCCGCGCTCCGCTCGTCGAGGACAACGGCGAATTGATAGAAGTCCCGATAAAAGGGTTGAGCCGCCTTTCACCTTACCAGACGGAGCAGATCGCCCTTCACCTGATGCACAACGACAAGCTTCTGATTCGCAAACTGTTGAAGCAGGGCAGCGCCGATCTCTCCTATTCCATTCCGGGCAAGACGCGGTTCAGGGTGAACATCTTCAGCCAGCGGGGCACGTACAGCATCGTCCTTCGAGTCATCCCCAACGGCGTGCCAACCGTTGAAGAGATGGGGCTGCCGCCGGTGATCAACAGGATAGCGGACGAGCGCAACGGGATCGTGCTTCTGACCGGCCCCACCGGTTCCGGCAAATCCACCACGCTGGCGGCCATCATCAACCGAATCAACGAGAACAAAGCCTACCACATCGTCACCATCGAGGACCCTATCGAGTACCTGCACCGCCACAAGCGCTCGACCATCAACCAGCGAGAGCTGGGAGCCGACGTCCCCTCATTCGCACTGGCTCTGAGGGCGGCATTGAGGCAGGCCCCGAAGGTCATCCTCGTCGGCGAGATGCGCGACCTTGAAACCACGGAGATCGCGCTCGAAGCCGCGGAGACGGGCCACTTGGTCCTTTCCACGCTTCACACGATTGACGCGAGCAAGACGATAGACCGCATCATCGGCATTTTCCCGAAGGACGAGGAGCAGCAGATCCGCACGCGCTTCGGCCAGACCTTCAAGTGGATCGTGAGCCAGCGGCTGGTGCCGAAGCCCGGCGGTTCGGGACGAATGGCCATTTGCGAAGTCCTTAAGTCAACGCAGCGCACCAGGGAATACGTCATCAAAGGCGAAAGCGAAAAGGAGGGGCGCTCGCTTCTCGACGCCATGAACGACGGCGCCCTCGATGGGATGCAGACCTTCGACATGGAACTTGAGCGGCTTTGGCGCGAAGGCGTGATCGGCCAGGAGACCGCGCTTTCCTACGCGACCAATGGGCCCAACCTGGCTCTCAAGATGTCGGGCATAGCCGGCGCGGCCTCGGAGGGAAGGGGGGGCGGGGCCGCGGCTCCGGCGGGAAAAGAGGCCAGCCCTTCGCAGCCCGGCGAAGGCAAGAAGCGGCTGGGGGCCTTCGCCGGCGTGGAGCCTCCCCTTGAAAAACCCAAGGCGCCTCCAAAGCTTGAAGAGGCCGACCCATTTGGCCAACTGGACGTCAAGGACCTCATGGAGTAACCATGCGAGTGCAATGTCCGCAGTGCAACAAGGCATACACCATACCGGGCGAGAAACTTCCCTCGGCTCCCTCGGCCTTCACTTGCACCGCCTGCGGCGGAAGAGTGGTCGTGCAGCCTCCCGAAGGCCGTGCCGCCGCTCCTGGCGCGGTTCCGCCCGCCGCTTCAACCGCCGGCCAGCCGGCCCCGTTGCTTCCCGAAGAGCAGATGGAGGCGATCAGGCGCGAGGTTACCATGGATATTCTTCGCTCCATGGGGCTCGCCACCGGCGGGCAGGACGAGAGGGAAAACGAGGAAGAATCTCTGGTGGCGCTGGTTTGCGAGGACGAAGAACTCTTTCAAAACGTTGTCGGGGAAGCTCTTTCAAAGCTCAAGTACCGCTACGACGTCGCGCCGACGGCCAAAACATCCCTGGAACGCCTCATGGCCGTCCCTTACTCGATGGTGACCGTTGACAGCCGTTTCCCAGACGACCCGGAGGGTGGCTACAAGATTCTCCAGGCGATAAACGCGCTGCCTCCCGAGCGCCGCCGAAAGATGTTCGTCGCCTTCATATCGGCGGACCTCTCCACTATGGACCTCAACTCCGCCTTCATTCTTGGCGCCAACGTGACGGTTGGAAAGAAGGACATCAAGCGCCTTGACAAAATCCTCGCCGAAGGCATCAAGGAACACCAGCGGCGTTACCGTGTCTTCTTGCAAGTCGAGGAAGAATTGAACAACGAGAAGGTCTGAACTGCCCGCCGCTTTTTCTCTATGCCGGCGACGCCGCTTCGGCCTCGGAAATAACCCGCTTGGGAAATTCCACCAGCACGTTGGAACCTGGCTCCATGCTCTCGATGTGGATGGCCCCGCCGTACTTGGCCAGCACTTCGCGCACCAGAAACAACCCAAGCCCAAAGCCCGGCCGCTTGAAGAAAGCGACCTGTGGCTTCCCTTCCTGGCTTTTTTCCATCAGGAGTTCACGCTGGTCTTTCGGAAAACCTTGCCCGAAATCTCTAACGGCGTAAATGCCCTTTTCGGGGTCATCCAAGAGGTAATCCGGCGAAAACTTGATGGCATTGTCAAGAATCTGGTGAAATAGCATCTGGGCGTCCTCTTTGTTGACGGGAACGAGGAGCGAGCCCTTCTCTTTTTGGATTTGAAGCTGGAGGTACTTTTCATCGGCCTTATGGCGAAGCGCCTCTACCACCTCATCAAGGATCGCGGCCATGTCGCAAGGCTCGCCCCGCGCGGGCTCTTTCACCTTGGAAAAAGACAGCAGGTCCAGGATCAACGCCTCGAGGCGCATGGACTCGCTCAAAATCACTTGCAGGTACTCCGCCCCGCGGGCCTCCATCTGCTCTGGATGGCGCACCAGTAAGTCGGCGTAAGAACGAACGTTGGTCAGAGGTGTTCGCATTTCGTGCGAAACGCTGTTCAAGAAGGCGCGTTTGAGCTGGTCGAGTTCCTTGAGCTTTTCAAGCGCCGCGGCCAGTTCCGCGGTCCGCTCCACGACTCTTTGCTCCAACCGCTCGTTTGCCGCGGCTATCTGCGCCATCAGTTCGATAGCCTGCAGCCTCGGGGAAATCAAACGCTCGATCAGGCTGGCAAACCGGAGGTCCTCCGGCACGAAAGGCTTGTCCGACGGGCTGTAAACAATCAGGTGGCCTCTGGATTGCCCCTGCGGCCCCATGGTTACCGCGAGCGCCTCGTCAAGCGGTATTGGAAGCTGGAGCCCCACGCTTGCAAGCCTCTCCCCCAAGCGGTCGAGGCGGGCGGTTTCGCCCGACTGCAAGAGGCCCAATGCCATGTTTCCTATTCCTGGAGCCTCCGCGCTCCAGAGCGGATCCTTCGGCAACGGATCGGTGAATAGCGGGCGGGGCTTCCCGTCCTCCGTGACAAATGCGGAGACGACCCACTGGGGACGGGCCTCGCGCAGCCTGCCCGCGACCGCGCGCATCGCTTCCTCAGGGCTGCCGGAAGCTGAAAGCGCCGAACCAAGTTCATACAGGACCGTCATTTCCTGGAGGCGAGCCTGATACATCCGGGACAGCCGCTGCGTTTCCTGGTACTGCTCGGCAAGCTGCGTGCTCGATTCCAAGGCGGCGACGAGCTGTTCTTCCTCCGACAGTGGCTGTGCCAATGTGACTTTGGCTTCCAGCGGCGGTACCTTTGGCGCGCCAGGCGGCGTCCTGCCTCGCTTTGCGGCGAGGAAGGGAGCGAAGAGGCTGGTGACGCCGGTCTCGAGCTGTTCCGTGGTCACGCCCTTTTTCGCAAGCTGGAACTTTTGGGCAAAGGAAACCAGCGCTCTCTGAACCACAAGTTGGAAAGTGCGGACGACCCCTTCCCCATTGAGCGCGCAGGCCTCCTCGGCCGCCGCCTTCGCCTCCAGCCGCATCGCCGCCAGAATGAGCGCCACCGGTGCCGCGCCAGGCAAATCTCTCTTGTTGCATTGGATCACGACGGGGATGTGGTCGAGGTTCATCCTGTTGGCGAGTAGATTGGACTTCATGTTCTCGAACGAGGTGAAATTTTCCTGAAGGCGGTTGGGGGCCGAGTCCGCGACGAATACGATGCCGTCCGCTCCGGATAGCACGACTTTTCTGGTGGTGTTGTAATGAACCTGCCCTGGCACCGTGTATATCTGGATGCGTATGTTGTAGCCCTGAATCTCGCCCAGTTCGAAGGGCAGAAAATCGAAGAACAGGGTCCGGTCCTCCGATGTCTTGAGAGAGGTGAGCGAGGATGCGCCTTCCGGGTCGGTTATTTCGTGGAGCGCTTCGATGTTGGTGGTTTTGCCGCCGAGCGCCGGCCCGTAGTAGACGATCTTGAACTGTATTTCCCGCTCGGCGTTGCGGAATTGAACCATCTCAAGGCCTCTCTATACGGCGGAGAATGTCCAGTGGCGTGCAGGGCTTGCGCAAAATCCCGCACGCGCCCAACGACCTGGCCTTCGACACGAGGTTTTCGTCCTCGCTCCCGGTCAGAAAATAAACGCGCATGGCCGCCAGCTCGGGGCGGGAGACGAAGGCGGCCAGGACGGCCAGTCCATCCATGTCCGGCAGGTTCTGATCAAGCAGGCAGACATCTGGCCTGTGCGCTATGGCCGCTTGCAGGGCTTCCGCCCCGGAAGCGGCTTCAAGGCAGGCGGCCCCTTCCGCTTGAAGGCCATCGGCCATTATTCGTCTCAGAAGGCGGTCATCGTCCACGATGAGAATGCGCACCATATTCACTTTCACCATTCAATCAAGCAACGCTGGCATTGTACTATTTCCATCGCTTGGACCGCAAACTCCTACAGGCCCAGGCTGCCCGCCCGGCCTTCAAGCGCGCCCTTGACAAAGCGGATGTGCGCGTCCAGCTCGACTCCAAGTTCCTGGCAGCCCTGAAGGATATCGCTCCGGTTCACCCCGCGGGCAAAGGACTTGTCCTTCAACTTTTTCCTCGCGCTTTCCGGCTTCACGCTGGCGATTTTTCGGCCGGGTTGCACATAGGCGCAGGCGAAGAGAAACCCGACCAGTTCGTCGCAGGCGAAAAGGCTCTTGGCCAAGTGTGTTTCGCGGGGGACGTTGGTATAACTGGCGTGGCCGAGAATCGCGACCACCATCTCTTCGGGGTAGCCAAGGCCGCGCAAGACCTCGGAGCCCTTGACAGGGTGGTCGGGCGCCTGAGGGTACCTCTCGTAGTCAAAATCGTGCAGAAGGCCGGTAAGACCGTATAGTTCAACGTTCTGTCCGGAAAGCTCGGCCATCGCGCGCATGGCGGCCTCAACCCCCAGCGCGTGGCGCCGAAGCGCTTCCGATTGCGTCCACTCGCAAAGGAGCTTCCATGCGTCTTCTCTGCGGGGCAGCACAAACACGGCCGGCCTCCTTGTCCAAGGAGTTCATTGTCCTTCTTATTCACCGCCACCGCAAGAC
>JBBIMN010000154.1:0-5602 GCA_037444385.1 Acidobacteriota bacterium
GCGACCCAAAGGCGGCAAGAATGAAACACCCGATAACTGCACTCGCTTTCTTCATGGTGAGCCACCTAGCGCAGAATGGGCGACAGGGAAGGTGATAGGCGACACGGAATGTGTCGCCTAATCTGGAACCGCTTTCCAGTCCCACTCCGCAAGCCTATGATAATCAACCCCATACGCCAAGTCAACCCCTTTGCCTCGCCAGTTTGGGCGACACGGTCTTGTCGCCTAACCTGATTTCCCCCACCCGAGGGTTTCTGGTCTCCCGCGCGGGCGGGGGGAGGCCCCTATTTTCGCGCCCCGCAGGCAAAGCCTTGGCGGGCCGCATGAATTGCCCTTCGGGCCGCCCCCGCCCGGCGCGGATGTTCGCGGCGCAAGAAAGCGCGCGGGAGGGCAGGCCCTCCTCTACGAAGAACGCCATGGCCGCACCGCGCGTGTTTTGCATCTTTCTTCACTCACGACTCACCACTCACGTTCTTCTATGAGGAGGCCGGGAATGTCAAGGGCCCCTCCTTCCTTCCGGTTGTTTTCGTTCTGACGGAACACCAGCGGCCTCCTCATTCCATCTTGCATCCTTCACTATTCACGGCTCACCATTCACCACTACCTTTCCTTCGCTCACGCTTTCGCGGGCGCCGAGGAAGGCTTGCGTCATTGCGTGGCACGGGGGCTAGAGCGAGTTCGCCTCGCGCATCTTCTTGAACGCTTCGCCGGGCTTTTCGGCGAAGGCGGCGATGGCGGCGACCGAAGCGAAGCCACGCTGCCAGAGGAGAGGGGCGCGCTCGATGGTAACGCCGCCGATGGCTACGACGGGGAGCGCAGCCGAGGTCAAAATCCGCCGCTGCTCATCTTCAGAGAGAACCGGTGAAGCGTCGCTCTTGGTGCCGGTCGGGAAGACCGGCCCCAGTGCGATGTAGTTCACGGGAAGTTCTCTTGCAAGCTCCGCCTGATCAAAGCCGTGCGCCGAAAAGCCGATGATGCGGCCGCGCCCCAGGAACCTGCGCGCGGCTTCCGGCGGAAGATCCTCCTGGCCGAGATGGACTCCGTGCGCCCCGGCGTAGAGGCAAAGGTCGGGGCGGTCGTTGGCGATCACCTTAGCGCCGTAAGGTTCAGCGAGGCGAAGAATCTGTTCAAGTTCGGCGAGCCGCGCCCCGGACGGGAGCCGCTTTCTGCGGTGCTGAAAGAAGATGCAGCCGGCGTCCAGAAGCTCGCGGCACCAGCCAAGAAGGCTTTCGGTGTCCCGGTCATCGGGAGAGATCGGATAAACGGGCGGCAGGTGGCGGGACGGCTCGATTGTCATTCAGCGGATAAGTAGATAGGTTCATGAGTTGATGAGTTGGCAGGATACTGGAGTGGCTTCATCCTCGTCCTTGGTGTCCTTCGCGTCCGTGGTGAGACATCCCTACTTCTGGTTTTCGGGCAGGAAACGCTCCATGAAGCGGGTGGAGAGGTTCCCGGCGATGAAATCAGGGTCGTCCATGATCTTGATGTGCATGGTGATGTTGGTCTTGATGCCCTCGACGATGAACGATTCGAGCGCCCGCTTCATCCGCATGATGCTGTCGGCGCGGGTCGTAATGCGGAGAAACGAAGTAGCCCGCGTAAGCTGCCGTGTCAACCCGCACTCCCGGGCCTCCGGGGGCGTGGAAGGTCGTGATGCGGCCGGGGGACGGGATGAAGCGGATCGGATCCTCGGCGTTGACGCGGCACTCCATGGAGTGGCCCCATATCTTGATGTCCTTCTGCCGCCACGTCATCTTCTCTCCGGCGGCAGCCATTATCTGGGCTTTGACGAGGTCAAGGTTGCAGACGTTTTCGGTGACGGGGTGCTCGACCTGGATGCGGGTGTTCATCTCCATGAAGTAGAACTTGCCGTTCTCGAGAAGAAACTCGATAGTTCCGGCGGTGGCGTAATTGACCGCTTTGGCGCCGTGGACGGCCATTGCGCCCATCTCCTTGCGGGTCATGGCGTTGATTGCCGGCGACGGCGCTTCCTCGATGAGCTTCTGGTGCTTGCGCTGGATGGAACATTCGCGCTCGTTCAGGTGGATCACGTTGCCGTGCTTGTCGCCCAGGATTTGGATCTCTATGTGGCGGGGATTTTCGAGGTACTTCTCTATGTAAAGGTCGCCGTTGTTGAATGCCGCCGCCGCCTCGCCCGACGCCGTCTGGAACGCCATCTCCATGTCGGCTTCCGCGCGGATGACGCGCATTCCCTTGCCGCCGCCGCCCGCCGACGCTTTGAGGATTACCGGATAGCCGATATCGGCCGCGAGCCTCTTAGCCTCGTCCGGCGTGGGAACCGGGCCGTCGGAACCCGGAATGGTCGGAACGCCGGCCGCCTTCATCGTCAGTTTGGCTTCGGCCTTGTTGCCCATCAGCGCTATCGTTTCGGGGCTCGGGCCGATGAACGTGATGTTGCAAGCCTCGCATACGTGCGCGAACTCAGGCGATTCGGAAAGGAATCCGTATCCCGGGTGGATCGCGTCGGCGTTGCTGATCTCCGCCGCGGATATCAGATTCGTGATGTTGAGGTAGGAGAGACGGCTCTGGGCCGGGCCGATGCAGATATTTTCGTCGGCGAACCTCACGTGGAGCGAATCGCTGTCCACGTCCGAGTGAACCGCCACGGTTTTTATGCCGAGTTCCTTGCACGCCCAGATTATTCGAAGGGCGATCTCCCCGCGGTTGGCAATCAGGACTTTCCGAAACATGTCAGGAAGCCGGCTCTACGTAGAAAAGCGCCTCGCCGAACTCGACCGGTTGGGCGTTATCGGCCAGTATGTCCACTATCGTTCCGTCGTTCTCCGCTTCGATCTCGTTCATAAGCTTCATGGCTTCAATGATACAGACGATCTGGCCCTTCCTGACGCGGTCGCCGACTTTGACGAATGGTTCGGCGCCCGGGGCGGGAGCGCGGTAGAAAGTTCCGACCATAGGGCTCTTGACCTCTAGTACGTTCGCGGGCTTGGAGGGGGCGGCGGCCGGCACCGGTGCCGCCGCCGGGGCATGGGCCGCTTGCTGCGGCGGGGCCGGGACGATGGAAGCGCTCGGTGGAGGAGCGCTGGGGCTTGGGTGGACGGGCTGAGAGAGGACGAAGGACTGAGCTGCCGGCGAGGGTTTCGCGAGCCTTACGCGGGTTCCGCCGGTTTCGACCTCTAGCTCGTGAAGGCCGCTCTTGTCCAGCATGGTAATGAGCTTCTGGATGTCCTCTAAGGTCAAGGGCTCCTCCTTGATAGCTTTCTTAGCGTTCTGAGCCATGCGTCCCCCTTAGCCTGTATAATACCATTAACCGCGAAGGCCCCCCCGTCCAATTCGTCCTTGTCCCGTTCAGCGGCGGGATCGGGGCCTCCGGCGCCACTTATAACATGAAATCATTTTTTGCCGCCACCGGTCAAGTGAGGGAGGCCGCCCGCCAAGATGGCGAGAAGATCCTCTTCGGAAAGGACCGGAACGCCAAGAGCGCGGGCCTTGGCAAGCTTGCTTCCAGCGTCGCTCCCCGCCGCTACGAAAGAGGTCTTCGCGCTGACGCTGCCGGAAACCTTCGCGCCCCGCGCCTCCAGGCGCCGGGTTGCTTCCGGCCGCGTCAAAGATTCAAGCGTGCCGGTAAGAACGAACGTCAACCCGTCCAACGGGCCGCCTTTAGCCTGAGCATCGCCTTCCATCCTGAGGCCGAGGTCCCTGAGCTGCTCTACCAGTTCCAGGTTCTCGTCCACGCTGAAAAAGGCGCGAATTTCGGCGGCGACCTTGGGGCCGACCCCCTCCACCGACTGCAACTCCTCTTCGCCTGCCAGCGTGAGCGCGTCAAGGGACGGAAAACTCCTTGCAAGCGCTTTGGCCGTCTGCTCTCCAACCTGGCGGATGCCCAGCGCGTAAAGGACCTTTTCCCACGGCTTTTGCTTGCTGGTTTCAATTTGGGAAAGGAGATTCGACGCCGACTTCGCTCCCATGCGCTCAAGGGAAGAAAGCCCATCCAGGCCCAGGTGGTACAGGCCGGGCAGCGAGAGGACCTTGCCGGATTCGACGAGTTGGTCCAGTAAAGCGTGGCCGAGGCCGGCGATATCCATGGCGTCTCTGGAAGCAAAATGACGCAGACCCTCCTTGATCTGCGCCTTGCACGACCTGTTCGAGCAGCGCCAGATGGCTTCGCCCTCCGGGCGGTGAAGAGGGCCTGAACAGACGGGACAGAGGGATGGAAAGCGGAACGACCGGGTGCCGCGCGGACGTTTTTCGGCCTTGACGCTGACGAGGTACGGGATGACGCCTCCCGCCCGCTCCATGACCACCGTGTCTCCCTCCCGAACGTCCTTGCGCTTGAGCTCCTCCTCGTTGTGGAGCGAAACCCTAGAGACGACGACGCCGCCAAGCCCGACGGGCTTAAGCTCGGCGACGGGCGTCACCGCGCCAGTCCGCCCCACCTGAAGCACTATCCGCTCGACGGGCGTCTCGGCATGCTCCGGCGGGAATTTGAAGGCGACGGCCCAGCGCGGCGATTTGGCCGTCGAGCCCGCCTTTTGCTGAAGATCGAACGAATCGAGCTTGACGACGACCCCGTCCGCTTCATACGGAAGCTCGTGGCGGCGCGCGGTCCACTCGCGGCAGTAGGCGAGCACCTCTTCCTTTGAGCCGCAGAAGCGCCGCCTCTGGTCAACAGGGAAGCCCCACTTCGCAAGCTGTTCCAGAACCTCGAATTGCGACTTCGGAACGAATCCGGGGCTGTAGAGAATCTGGTAGCAGAAACAGGCGAGCGGGCGGCGAGCCGTCTCCTTCTGGTCCGTTTGGCGAAGGCTGCCCGCGGCGGCATTTCGCGGATTGGCGAAGACGGAAAGCCCCGCTTCCTCGCGCTGCGCGTTGAAAACGACAAATCCTTTCACCGGCATGTAGGCTTCGCCGCGCACAACCAGTTCATCAAGAGGCGATGAAATCTTCGCGGGAACATCCGCTATGGTTCGGAGGTTGGCCGTGACATCCTCGCCGGTGGTTCCATCTCCGCGCGTTGCGCCCTGTACAAAAAGGCCGGCCCGGTACGTGAGCGCCACGGAAAGGCCGTCCAGCTTCAGTTCGCACGTGTAGGAAAGATCGCTTCCGCCGACAACCTTTTCCAGGCGGCCGAACCACTCCAGCAAATCGTTCTCGTTGTAGCTATTGTCAAGACTCAAGAGCGGAGCCTTGTGGCTGACGGCACTAAAGGTTTGAGCTATGGAGCCGCCAACCGTCGCCGTGGGGCTTTCTTTTGAAGCCAAATCGGGGAATAGCGCCTCGATTGCCTGAAGTTCCTTTTCCAGAAGATCGTATTCGTGGTCGCTGATTTCAGGCGAGTCGAGCTCATAATAGAGCCTCCGGTGGCGGGCGATCTCCGCCCTCAGCTTCTCCGCTCTTGCCCTGGCTTCATTCCTTGTCGTCATGAATATTCGGCTCCGCGCGGATAAGCGCCTCCTTATGCAGCGTCATCACGAAGAGCGCTCCATCGCCACCGCACTCCTCCAGCGTAAGCGTTCCGCCGTGAGTTTCGGCAATGCGCCTGGCGATTGGAAGCCCCAGCCCGGTTCCGCCTGGTTTGTCTGTAAAGAAGATAACAAAAATCTTATCGTAAAGTTCTTTTGGC
>JBBIMN010000155.1:0-5540 GCA_037444385.1 Acidobacteriota bacterium
GTAAAGCTTGTACATCGAGAGGCGGCCCATGAACTTCATGTTGTCGTTGATCTGCGCGCTCAGTTTGAGCCGCATCCTCAGGGACCACTGCATCGCGTTGGTCCAGTCCTGCGCGTTTACCGGCATATAGACCGGGTGGCCCATCGGGTCAAATCCCATGAACTGGTTGTACGGGTTGATGTGCCAGTTCTGGTAGTCGTAGCGGACGCGCATGTCACCGCCCCACGAAATGTTGTCGCTCGCGGTTTTGGCTTCAACCTTGGCGACCCGCGCGTCCAGCTCCTCCACCTGTTTCGACGGCGCCGATTCCTGCCGCGAGTCCACTTTCTGTTCGAGCGCTTGGAGCTGCTGCTTCAAGGCTTCGATCTGCTTCATCAGCTCTTCGTTGCTCTGGGCAAGAAGCCCGAGAGGCAGCAGAAGCGCCGCCAACAAAACACCTAACTTCTTCACTCTCTCCTCCTTTGCGTCATCATGGCGCGTTCATTGACAGGCCTTGAAATAGCGCCGGACTCGCGGTCAGCCGCCGCACGTTTCAGGCTGCGGGGAATCAGAAGCGTGGGCTACCAGGAAAGTGACAACGTCCTGAATCTGGTCGGGGGTGAGATACTTTCCGAGATGCTCCGCGCCCTTGTCGTGCTTGCCGTCCTGAAAGTATTGCTTCCACTGCGCCTGCGTTTTGGTCAGAGGGGTGACAATCCCGCCGGCCTTGCCCGCCACGTGGCAAGTCTTGCAATTCTTCTTGAAGAAAAACTTGCCCCTGGTCTCGCTGCCAGCGGCCACGGTCGCGATAACCATCGCGCCCAAGCCAGCCGCCACGGCGGCGGTTTTGACCCACTTTGAAACCGTCATGCTAACCTCCTTTGGCCTTGGTTTGGCCCGTCCAGGTTCGCGGAACTCCGCGCCGCAAGGCTTCCATTTTTTGCCTCGCGGGGAGTATAGATGCGTTCGCAGGCTTCAGGGGACAGTGAACCACCATGGTTTTAGGCGAATAGCCATTTGGCCCCTACATGGCGCGCATATAGGCGAGTTGCCCCTTCGTGCCGAATCGGGCTAGGCCTTCCCGTTACATTTTCAAGAAAGTTGCATCGGCACGATCTCCAATCCCGCGATTGGAGTTGCTGCCTGAAAAGGCGCTATTATGGAGAGGGCGGATAGAGGCGCGGGCAGGAGCGCCGAGAGGGGAGGCCCCGAAGGGCAGAGGGAGCGCTCCGGCTGGCTTCGCCAGCGGAGAGCGAAAGAGGAAGACCCCTGCCCTTTCGGATTAGTAACTCCTCCCATTGGCGCTGGAGGTAAGCCGCTATGTCCGGTGGCCGCAGCCATTCCCGTTCGAACACGGAAGCATCCCTGGATCTTCGCCTGTGGGCGGGCGTTGCGCTCAACCTGCTCATTACCGCGGCGGAGACCGCCGGGGGGCTTGTTTCCGGCAGCCTCGCCCTGCTTGCCGACGCTCTCCACAACTTAAGCGACGTGGCCGCTCTCCTTGTCGCCATCTGCGCCCGCGCGCTTGGGCGCAGGCCCCCCAGCCTGAAGTTTTCCTACGGCTTCAAGCGGCTGGAAGTCATGGCGGCCCTCGCCAATGCCGTCGTACTGATCGTGCTGGCGACCGGCGTGGGCTACGAAGCCGTCCTGCGGTTCTTCAATTCCGTTCCGATAAAAGGTTCGGCCATGCTTGTCGTGGCGGCCATTGCGTTTCTGGCCAACGGCACGGCGGTTTTTCTGCTCCACGGACACGACAAGAACGACCTTAACATTCGAAGCGCCTTTCTTCACCTGGTTCAAGACGCGTTCGCCTCGCTACTGGTCGTCGTGGCGGCACTCCTGGCTCAGACGAGGCTGGGGCCTTACGTTGACCCCGCCGCTTCTATACTGATAGGCTTGGCGGTGACAGTGAGCGCTTCGCGGCTCGTCTGGCAGAGCCTGGGGATTCTTACCGAAGGCACCCCTGCCGAAATCCAACTGGAGGAGCTGGCCTCCCGCCTACAAGAGGCCTTTGCGCCAGACAGCTTTCACCACCTCCACGTCTGGACCATAGGCCCGGGCCAGGTGGCTTTGACCGCCCACGTGAAGATGGGAAAGAACGGTTCCCTCGAAAGAGTGGAGCAGCGCCTGGCGGCCATACGGGCGTTTCTAGCCAAAGAATGGAAGATTCACCACGCCACGCTGGAGCCCGAATGGGAAGGGTGCAGCGAGGATGAGACGCTGAGCCGCTGGGAGAATCACGGGAGGGAGTGAAAATAGGTTCTCTATTCAAACCGTCTAAGGACGCGCTCTCCCAGAGCGACGACGAGCCTTCTGGGGAAGAACCTTTCGGAAACCACCTGAATCTTATTCGCCATGCCGGAGATCACGACGGGCTTGCGGCCGAGCGCCCTCAGCGCGTCCCTGGCGACGAGCGCTGGGTCGGCGCCTTTGTGCGATGAGCCTCCGGCGCTGCCCTGAAACTCCGTTGCGGTGGCTCCGGGACAGAGGGCGAGCACGTCCACGCCGGTCCCTTTCAGTTCCTGGGCCATGGCCTCGGCAAGAAGCAGGCCGAATCCCTTGGTAGCGCCGTAGAGGCTCATGTGCGCTGTTCCCTGGAAAGCGGCGGTTGACGCGACGATTACCATTCCCCCGCGGCCCCTCGCCACGAACCGTTTGGCGAAATAGTGAGCGAGAAGGGCCACGGTTGCGCAGTTAAGACGGATCATGACCGGATAGCGGCGGGGGTCCTGCTTAATGACCAGGCCGTAGTAGCCCATTCCCGCGTTGTTTATCAAGAGCCCGACGTCCAGGCCGGACGTGGCGTTGTCCAATTCGGCGGCCGCCTCCTCTTTGGACAGGTCGAGAGAAATGGCCTTGCACTCGATGCCGTGGGCTCTTGTCATCTCCTCCGCCAGGGCTTGAAGGCGCTCGATGCGCCTTGCCACGAGAACGAGGTTGAGCCTTGAGGCGGCGAGTTGGCGCGCGAACTGTTCACCTATGCCGGCCGACGCGCCCGTGACCACCGCCCACGGTCCGTATGTGTCATGCAGGTTCATCTTTCATCTCCTGGTTCCTATATTTGCCTCCGCTGTCGGCTTCCCTTCTTTGCTGCCGGTTCTGAATTTATGATTCAACATTCAAAATTCAGAACTTGGAACTCGCCCCCTCACCTCTCCCGGCGCTTGAAGTAAACCCTGTCGGCGCCATAGTCCAGAAAAACGACGTACTGGTCAAGGATATTGCGGCCGATGATGCCCGCGCAAGGGATGCTATACGGGAGCGGAATAGGGGCTACCTGGACAACCGAAAGAATGGTGCAGCGTTCGCCGAGGCAGAGGCGTATCTGCCTGGCCACCATGGGATCAAAGTCGCCGGAAAGTCCTGCCCGCCGGTTGGCACTTCGCCAATGCGGGGAATCGGGGCGCGAGTAAAGCCCTGGCACTATGTCGGGGGCCAGAAAGGTAGAAAAAGAGCCGGTGTCAAGGAGACAGAAAACGCCTGACAGTTCCTGGATGGCCGTCCTGGCGAACGGGCACCCTTTGAACCACGCGGCCTTGACCTCGAAACCTCCAGCCCCGAAGGCCTTCTCCGGGTTAGTTCCAGAGACCATGATCTTCAAGGACGGGCCGCTCGGGTCATAGACGACAGCTTGGTGTTTGAAGAGCGACAAAGGAATGATGCCCCAAAACTCTCCCCACAAGTTGGTTTTGGGGTTCACGATCACCGCCGGCACGTTGTGAAAGACCGCCTGGCCGACCTGCAAGCTATCGAGAAGCGCCCAAGAACTCTCAATTACTCCGGCGCCGCCGAGCCCTTGATACCGGACAGTGGAAACCGGCTTCAAGGCGAGGCGCTGCGCCAGCTGGGGACTCAGAAACACAAAAGAGCTGCCCGAGTCCAGCATCATTGTCTCCGGCGATGCGCCGTTTATGCTCGCCCCTGTAGTCAAAACCGGATCGGAGAAGGATGTGGTCGTAGTGCTCCCCCCCATATCCATGTTAAGTTCCACCGTAGATCCCTGGCGCGGATTGGAAGTCCTCGCAAGCGAAATCTCTTCTGTGCGCTGGCCCAAAGGCGGCCGCATCTCATTGAATTCCTTGTCGCCGCCAGTTTCATAGAGAAGGCGCAGCGCCTGGTATCCGGAGGCGTTTGGCGGATCAAGCGTTGTGAGCTGATCAAGAAGTGGCAATGCTTCGGAAGCTCGTAGCGCGAGGTCCACTTTGTACCTGATAAGTTCCTGGCTCGGCTTTGGCAGTCTGGCGAGGCCCTCGTCCGCCAGCCTTCGGGCCTCATCCTCGCGCCCGGACGACAAGAGGGCTTTGACGCTTGAATAGTAAGCCTTTTCAGCCATCACGGGATCGGAAAAAAGCGAAGCCCAGGTTCTCATGGCGGATTGGCCGTCACCAGCATAGAACCACGCCTCCCCCAGGGTGAACGTGAAGTCGGGCCGCTCCGGGTGGCGGGCGGCCAGCGGCGAAAGCAGTTCCGCGGCCTCGCGATTACGGAAAAGTCCCATCATGCATAGCGTTTTGCCGTAAGTGAGGTCGGGATTGTCCGGAAAACGGATCAAGCCCTCTTCGGCGATCTTCAGCCCCTCTGAATATCGTTGCGAATTGAGTTTGGCCTGCAAGGCGTAGGTAACGGCGCCGAAACTTCCGCCGTTGGCCGGCAGCTTGACGGAACCAGATGCTCGCTGGCAAACACCAAGCGGCAGGGCGGCCGCTGAAACGGCAACCGCTAGCCACCTTGCGCGCCGGCCGTGAATTGCAACCATACGCACCTCGCCTTCAATGATAACCTACGAACGGCTTAAGTGAAAGTTGCGTTGGAATTTGTCAAGCGGTTTGGCGCGCTTTATAATGAATCAAGGCCCGTTAAGCGGCCATGGAGGAAGAGATGCAGCAGTTGAAAAGCCGAATAGTCCTGGTCACGGGCGCCAGCGCTGGCATTGGAGAGGCGTGTGTCAGGGCTTTCGCGTCCCATGGCGCGCGGGTCATCGCCGCGGCACGCCGCATGGAAAAGCTGGAAGCACTCGCGCGCGAACTCCGCCAGGCGGGCGGCGAGGTCCTGTCTCTCGGGTTGGACGTTCGCGACCGGACGGCGGTTGAGAGGACACTTGGCCGTTTGCCTGAAGAATGGGCCTCCGTTGACATTCTCGTGAACAACGCGGGGCTGGGCAGAGGGCTCGAGAAGTTATATGAGGGCGATCCGAGCGAGTGGGACGAAATGCTTGATACAAACGTCAAAGGGCTCCTGTACGTCACGAGGACAATCGTCCCTGGGATGGTAGCCCGCGGCCGCGGGCACGTCATCAACATCGGCTCGGTGGCTGGACGCGAACTCTACCCCGGCGGAAACGTTTACTGCGCCAGCAAGTTCGCCGTGAAGGCGCTCACGCGGGGGCTCAAAGTGGACCTCCTGGGCACGCCCGTGCGCGTAACCGCCATTGACCCGGGCATGGTCGAGACCGATTTTTCCGTCGTGCGGTTCCGTGGCGACAAGGCTCGCGCGGCGAGGGTTTACGAGAACCTTGAGGCGCTGAAGGCCGGAGACATCGCCGACGCGGCCATTTGGGCCGC
>JBBIMN010000156.1:0-2030 GCA_037444385.1 Acidobacteriota bacterium
GTGTCCCATCGCCTCGGGAGGTTATTATACCATATGTTATAGGATAAGCACTAAGCGCGAACCCCCCCGCCTCATTTCCAAACGCCGAGAATCACACCACTGGAACAAGCACAACCGGGCCTCCCCGCGCGGTCAGGCTATCACCCGCGCACAGGCGCTTACTCGGCCCGCGCGGGCAGGCTGAGGACCATGGCCGTCCAGGTGGGGAACAGATCGAGACCAGGTACAAGTTCGGCGGCGAAGGCGAGAACGAGCCGCATCTTGAAGCCGACGATGAAAAGAAGCAGGATGGCGGCGAAAGCGTCCACGGCCCAGTCAAATGGCGAAAAGACGCCTTCAAAGAATAGGGGGAAGAGCGCCACCTGGCAGAGGTCGGCGACGCCGGCGACAAGAAGAGCCGCGAGCTTGCGCCGTCGGCTGATTTGTGTTTTGCCGAATCCGCTGCTCAGGAACCCTTTGCCCGTCATGTTTTTCTCCTCGCGATGCAGCGCCCGCGAGCATACCGGAGGCTCCAGGCTCAACCGAGCGCAGTGGCAGAACCCCGGCCGGGGAGCGAGCCCCGCTCCCACTCGATTTGTTGGTCCCCCCTCTTCTTCCCTTCGCGGCTCCGTAGCGTTAGGCCTTCTCTTTTCCCCACAGATGGACGAGATGGAGAAGGGTCTCGCAGGACTTGGCCATCCAATCCAGGCTGGCGCACTCCTTGACCCCGTGGTAGTTGACCGCGCCGGTGAAGATGTTAGGCGTCGGCAATCCTTTGAATGAAAGGGCCGAACCGTCCGTGCCGCCACGGATGTAGCCTTCGACGACCTCCATGCCGGCAAGGCGGACCGCTTCTTCGGCAAGGTCCACGACTTTCGGGTGCATGTCGAGGATCCGTTTCATGTTGCGGTAACTCTCCTGGATGTCAACCTGAAAGGTAACGCCCGGCCAGTCGCGCTCGGCCCGTTCCGCCGTCTGGCGGAGGTCTTCCCTGCGGGCTTCAAGCTCCGGTTCCGAGAAAGCGCGGAGGATGAACTTGACCACGACCTTGCCCACTTCGCCTGAAAGGGCTATCGGGTGCAAATAGGGTTCGCGCTTTTCGGTGCTCTCGGGCAGCCACTCCTGGGGAAGCCGGCCGATAAAATCCGCGGCGGCGCGAACGGCGTTTTTCATCTTTCCCTTGGCGAGCCCGGGATGGATGTCGTAACCCGTCACTGTAACGGTCGCGGAGTCTCCCGAGAAGGTCTCGACTTCAATCTCTCCCAAAAGCGATCCGTCAACGGTGTAAGCGCATACGGCCCCGAACTTCGGAACGTCGAAATACTTGCTTCCGATGCCCACCTCCTCGTCGGGAGTGAAGGCTACTCTGATCTTGCCATGCGGGACTTCCGGGTGGCGCAGGAACCACGCCACCATCGTCATGATCTCGGCGACGCCGGCCTTGTCGTCGGCGCCAAGCAACGTCGTACCGTCGGTGGTGATGACGGTGTGGCCCGTCCACTGCTTCAACTGCGGGGTGTCTTCCGCGGTGATGACCTGGCGTGGATCGCC
This sequence comes from Acidobacteriota bacterium, assembly GCA_037444385.1. Classification (GTDB taxonomy): domain Bacteria; phylum Acidobacteriota; class UBA4820; order UBA4820; family DSQY01; genus JAEMPZ01. Next base: position 1,531 of record JBBIMN010000156.1, read on the forward strand.
CGGAAGGACGATGTCCCTTCCGTCGTAGCTCCTCAGAATCTGCGGCTTCACGTTCTCGCCGGGTGTGCTTGGATAGGTGTCCACGTGGGCGATGAAGCCGGTCGTGGGTGCGCCCTCCATCGTCGCCGGCAAAGTGGCGTAGAGGTAGCCGTACTTCTCGTCCAGGTCAACTTCAGAGAGGCCCAAACCGAGCAGCTCTTGCTTGAGTAGCCTGAGAAGGTCCCACTGCCACGGCGTCGAGGGGAATATCTCGGCATCCTCGCGCGACGAAGTGTGGACCTTCGCATAACGCACGAAACGCTGCAGCAGGTCCTCTTGTTCAGAAGCAGATAGAACGAAATCTGGCAGTGGCCCCACGGTTCGCGTCACGTTTCCCTCCACAATTTGTGGCCGCGATAGCGGCGAAGAGTGACTATACCACAAAGATGGAATGAGGACACGAAGGAAGGCAAAGGGTCAAGGGCAAGTATGAAGCATGCATTATGAAGGATGAAGGGAGG
>JBBIMN010000156.1:2040-5538 GCA_037444385.1 Acidobacteriota bacterium
TCATACTTGTCTCCGTTACCCCGTTACTTCCTCGCGCGGCGTAAATGTTATGATTAAGAGCGGAGGAGCAGTGAAGCGCGCGCCACGATCTTTTGGAATTGCCGCCGTCCTCGCGCTGCTGTTTATTGGCGCCGGCTGCTCCCGGCAGCCGAAACCGCGCGAAGTCACTATGGATACAACGATTGAAGGCCGGGGGGGAATTTACGCGCCGAACTTCGGTTTTCTTTTTATAGAGACCGAGGAGCGCGACGAGTACGCGTTGGCCAAAGAGTCGAGCGAAGCGGAACTGAAACTTTACCGTGGAATCGTTTTTGAAGGCTTGGAAGCGGAAGCGCCGAGGAGCATTCTCGCGCGAAAGAAGCTCGCCGCGACAACGTCTCTGCTTTTGGAACAATCCGGTTCGGCGCTGGCGCTCCCATTGGTTCAGGACCTTTTTTGTTATGACTACGCCGTCTGCCAGGGGCTCTTAAGGCAGGGAAGGCACGATCTTTTCGGCCAAGCCCGGGGCTGGCAATCGGGGGGCGCCGTGGCCTTGCCGCTTTGGACCGCTGGCGCCGCGTCGGCTGACGAGGATTGGGCGGTTCTGTATCTGGAAAACGGGGCCATCACCACTCTTCCAAGGCCAGGACTGAAGGCCCGCCCTCTAGCTCCTCCGCTTGCCGCCGGAACGGTGAAGCGAGGCGGCGACCAGGTCCTCCAGGTGGCGCTTGGTTCTAAAGGCGCTCTCGTGGCGGAGCTGAGGCGCTCGGGCATTGTGGACATAGTGGACCAAAACGGCGCCTCCATGGCGCGGGAGGAGATTCACGCCTGGGACATGGCGTGGCACCCGTCGCTCCCCATTCTCTATTTGGCCTCCTCCAAAGGCGTGCTGGCGGCCGCCGTCGGTAGCAGCCACACGCGCGCCATTACTTGCGGGCTCCCGAAGAACGCCAAGGCCAGCGCTCTGTCAGTGAGCCCGGACGGAACACGAATGCTGCTTTTCCCGGCGGGCGGCGCGGCCAGACTGTACAGCCTGCCTCTTGGCGCGGGCGGCGAACCATTGGGACAAGCCAGCCCCCTGCCCGAAGAGGCCGCCTTCGCAAGCGCTCGTGTTTGGGAACCTTCAAGCCACGTACTTTGGTGTTTTCATTCCGATAAAGGCCAGGCTTGGCGAGTGGATGCTTCAACCGGGATGATTTTAGGAAACTGGTCATGGCCTAAGGGCCTCGCCAGGCTTGACGCCAGGGACACGGGCGAGGGGCCGACGGTCACGTTGACGTATGGTGTAAGCGGCTATCCTTCGTGGCATCGCTTCACGGCCTACCTTGATCCGCAATCAATGAAATTCACCGGCCTTTCCGAACCAAGCCCGCTTGAGGGTATTGCGTGGAAGAAATGACACTAGCGGTCATGGAGGATACAGATGGATTACCGCATTGAAAAGGATTCGATGGGCGAGGTAAAGGTTCCATCCGGTGTGCTCTACGGCGCTCAGACGCGGCGGGCGATGGAGAACTTTCCAGTTTCCGGGCTGCGCATCCCCGGCCGGATGATTCGCGCGATAGGCCTGATCAAGAAAGCGTGGGCCGAGGTGAACCGGGCGGCCGGAAGGCTCGACCCTCGTTTGGCCGAGGCCATCATTCAAGCTTGCGACGAAGCCGCGCGAGGCGATCACGACGACCAGTTCGTGGTGGACGTTTTTCAAACCGGCTCCGCCACATCCTCCAACATGAACGCCAACGAGGTCATCGCCAACAGGGCGATTCAGATACTTGGAGGAATCATCGGAAGCAAGGACCCCGTACACCCCAACGATCACGTCAACATGAGCCAGTCCAGCAACGACATCATCCCCACGGCGATACACGTCGCGGCTTTGGAGGCGATCGAACTAGATCTTCTTCCGGCGCTGGAGCGCCTGGCGGAGCGGTTGGAAGCCAAGGCAAAAAGCTTCGGCCCGGTCGTGAAGATTGGCCGGACGCACCTTCAGGACGCGGTGCCAATCAGGCTTGGACAGGAGTTTTCGGGCTACGTGGCGCAGGTTCGAAAAAGCATGGTTCGCGCAAAAAGCTGTGAAGCGCACCTCGCGGAGCTGGCTCTTGGCGGAACGGCGGTCGGTACCGGCTTGAACGCTCCCGATGGCCTGCCCGAGAAGGCCATCGCGAAACTGGCGGCCTGGACAGGCCTGCCGTTGCATCAAAACGGCAACCTCTTTGAAGCGCTCGCGTCAAAGGACGCGCTCGTGGAGGCGAGCGGCGCCGTTCGCACAGTGGCGGTGAGCCTTTCCAAGATCGCCGAGGATATCAGGTGGCTTGGCTCCGGGCCGCGATGCGGGCTGGGCGAACTTAGGATCCCCGATTTGCAGCCGGGCTCCTCGATCATGCCGGGCAAGGTTAATCCCGTTATGTCCGAAATGATGATCATGGTCTGCGCCCAGGTTCAGGGAAACGATGTTGCGACGGTTCTTGGAGGCCAAGGCGGCCACTTCGAACTAAACACCATGATGCCGCTCATGGCCCACAACCTTCTCCAGTCCATTTCCCTGTTATCTCGCGCCGCTGAACTGTTCGCGACACGCTGTATTGAAGGGATTGAGGCTGATGAGGCGCGGTGCGAGCGGCTGGTGGAGCAGAGCCTCGCCATGGTAACGGCGCTCGCTCCCCGCATCGGTTATGACGCCGCCGCCTCTTTAGCCAAGGAGGCCTACGCCTCTGGAAAAACCATTAGAGATATCTGCCTCGAAAAAGAGGTGCTGCCGTCCGAAGAATTGGACCGCCTCCTCGACGCCCGCAAAATGACCGGAACGTGAGGCTATGGCGCCTGAGTCCGCTGATTCAATTTAAGGGAAGGCGCCTTGGACTTATCGCCAAAACCTTTGCGGGACGCCAGCCCATTGGGGCGTGGCATCTTACTTGCCCGCCCTCTCGTTTGCTTCGATCCAGGCCTGGGCTTCGCGCAGAACCTCCTCAGGGACCGTGTGGCCGCCATCGAATTCCCGATAGGCCACCGAGAAGCCCAGCTTTTCCAAGCGCGCTTTCGCCTTCAGGCTTTCTTTCGGGTCCAGGGACTTGTCTTTCCTGCCGTGCGCGATGAATACCTTCACGCGCCCGGCGGCTTTCTGCAGGACATCATCCGGCAGCATCTCATCCGGGAGGATGCCGGCGAAGGCGATGACGCCTTTCACCAAATCGGGCTCCTGAGCCATGGCGAGATATGCGTAGGACACGCCCTGGGAGTGGGCAAGGAGGTACACGCCGCCAGAGCGCTGCTTCTTCTTGGTTTCCCTGACGACATCGAGAATGTAGCCCGTGACCAGGGGATCGGCGGTCGCCCAGAGCTTGCGATCCCGCGTGGGGAAGTCCCAGCTCCATCCCACTTGAGAGGCCCCGCTGCCCAAGATCACGGGATAGGGCGCCTCGGGAACGGCAAAAACGGGCCTGGGCTCTCTGAACATTTCCCAAACCTTAACGAACTCCTCCGCCGTTCCTCCCCGGCCATGCAGGCCAACGACGAGGGGCG
>JBBIMN010000157.1:0-5519 GCA_037444385.1 Acidobacteriota bacterium
AGCCTACAAGGAAGACCGCCGCCGCGTAATTGGACAGGATCGCCGAAAAAATCGGCTACCCGGACAAGTGGCGGGATTACTCGGCGCTTTTGGTTGGGCGCGACTCCTATTTCGAAAACGCCTGGAACTCCGGGGCTTTCGAGGACGCTTACGACCTGGCCAAGATTGGCAAGCCGGTGGACCGCGCCGAATGGCACATGACCCCGCCGACCGTGAACGCTTACTACAACGAGCACCTGAACGAGATCGTCTTTCCGGCCGGGATCCTCCAGCCTCCATTTTTTGACCCGAAGGCCGACGACGCGGCCAACTACGGTGCCATAGGCGTCGTGATCGGCCATGAGATAACCCATGGTTTCGACGACCAGGGCTCCAAGTACGACGGCGAGGGAAACCTCAAGAACTGGTGGACGCCGGAGGATCTGAATGCTTTCAAGGCGCGGGGCGAGTGCATCGCGGACCAGTATTCAGGCTATGTTGTTGACGGCGACCTGCACATCCAGGGCAAGCTGGTTGAAGGCGAGGCAATCGCCGACCTCGGAGGCGTCACGCTCGCAACGAGGGCTTACAGCAAATCGCTAGAAGGAAAACCGGCGCCAGCCACGGTGGACGGCTTCACGCCTGAGCAGCGTTTCTTTCTTGCCTTCGCTAATGTCTGGGCGGGAAGCGAACGCCCTCAGTTCGCCAGGATGTTAGCGACGGTGGACCCGCACCCGCCGGCCCGCTGGCGCGTCAACGGCACGCTGGCGAACGTGGAGGCCTTCTCGAAGGCTTTCGGTTGCGTGGAGGGGCCGATGGCCAGCCCGGCCGGCAAGCACTGCCGGATTTGGTAGGGAGTTCGCGCTTTTACTACTCCGGCGCCGGTGACGTGGACCTGCAGCGAAGGGCTTCTTCGGAGTGAGGACGGGAGAGCAGCGAGGCCGAAGTCCTGGGAACGCCGCCGCGCGGCGCCTGTCACTGCGCGGCGGCGTTCCGCGCCGTAAGAATGATCGTCCAGAAACGAGAATCTTCGTGCAGTGGAGCAAAACGCGGGTCCTTTCCGATATTGGCCATGTATGAAGGCTCCGAGTTGGCCGCGAGTTTCTGAAGGTAAGCTATCGCATCGTCTGGCTTGCCTTCCTGAATCGCCAATAGCGCGCGCCCCTTCAGAGCTATAGGCGCTTCCACTCCCTCACGCACGCCTCCGTCCAGATAGGCGCGCACCTCGGATGCGGGATGGCCCGCTTTCAACGCGGCGAAGCCAGCCAGCGCGTGAATCATGCCATCGTAGTCGTCCATCGTCCCAAGGGCGCTTTTGCCGAGCTTGACGGCATCCTCGGAACGCCCGGTCGTTATCCAGAGAAGAAGGATTTGCTGGCAAGCCTGGGGGAACTCCGGCCGAAGCTCGAGCGCTTTCTTCAGCTCGCTCTCCGCCTTTGCTTTGTCGCTGGAAAGACAACAGACGCCCATCTGGTAATGGAAGAGCGGATTGCCTGGGTCCGCCTGATCCTTCTCCCCCTTTTGAATAAGGATCTCGGCCCTTTCGATGTCAGGCAGAATAGGGGCCATGTCCTTCGGATTGCGGTAGCTTCCGGCGTTGCGCCCCTCGGAGCCTGAAATGTAGCCAAGGCTTTGCAGGCTACGAAGCTCCTCCTTGTCCAACGCAAGCTTGGTTGAAGGGGCCTTGCCCTCCTGGCGGCTTATCCGGCTTTGAAGCCACGATCGCATGGGCCTCGCCGCCGCGCTCTCCTTGTCGAGCAAGTTGGAAATCTCTTTGGGATCGCTGTCCAATCTATAGAACTCGGGCCTTGGCGCGAGGATGTACTTTGAATGATTTTCGACGGCGGCGTAGAGCGGCGCCCAGCCGTAGCTGTTCAAGCTTTCCAGGCTCTCGACATAAACCGGCCCGCGCTGCTGCGGCGCGCCATTCAGCGCCGGCGCCAGCGGCACGCCATCGGACTCCTGTTTCGGCAACCCCAACAGCGCGCGCACCGTCGGCGCGACGTCCACCAGGCCGACATCCTCAGCGACGCGCCGTGCCGATGTCTGGCCGGGTAGGTGGATCATGAGGACCACGTGCGTGCTTGCTTCGTACAAGAAAACGCCGTGGGTCGGTTCGCCATGTTCGCCGAGCGCCTCGCCGTGGTCGGAGCAAACCACGACAAGCGTCTTGTCCAGTATCCCGCTCGCCTGGAGCTTTTGAAAAAACTCGCCCAGGCACGCGTCCATGTAGGCTATCTCTCCATCGTACGGCTGCGCTTGATGCCGCGACAGGTACGGCTCTGGCGGAGCATAGGGAAAATGGGGGTCGTAGAGATGAATCCAGCAGTACCATGGCCCTTTCTGCGAAAGAACCCAGGGCAGAGCGGCGACGAGAGTTTTGTCGGCGGTGCGTTCGGTGTCATCCGGCCGCCTTGGGTCGTAGAAAGAGGAGTCGTACTTGCCGAACCCACGGTCCATGCCCCACCGCCCCATGAGCACGAAGCTTGAAACGAAAGCCCCGGTGGCATAGCCGGCCTTCTGAAACTCCTCCTGGAGAAGCGGTATCGTAGTTGGGATTCGGTTCTCAAGGTTTTTTCTGACGCCGTGGCTGATGGGATCGAGCCCCGAAAAAATCGTCGTATGGGAAGGAACCGTGAGCGGTATGGCCGTCTCGCAGTGCTCGAAAAGAACGCATCTGTGGGCAAGGGCGTCCAGCGACGGCGTCAAACCGTCCGCGTTGCCGTAACAGCCGAGCTTGTCGGCTCTTGTAGTATCCATCGTGATGATCAGCACCGGCGTCTTGGCCGGAAGCTGAGCCCGCGCCGGCAATGCTCCGGCAAGGACCACAAGCAGAGTCCAAATCACATTGCGCCGCATTCCGAAACCCTCCGTCAAGAGGAGATGATACCATCTGGACATTCAGGCCACCATCATCCCCAAATTCCGCGATTGAAAATGGCAATGCCTCCGAAAATCTTGGTGCTTCTCCGCGGAAAGGAATTATCTCTTGAACGGGGAGGGCCATTCCTTATCTTGCACCGGAACCACGCTTGGGTTATCCTCTCCTCTCAGGTTGCCACCGCGCGCAGCGCGGGGCAAGCGCGCATTGGCAGGGGGAACAACATGTCTCAATTAAAACCGTTTGCAGCTTACAGGCCCAAGCCCGAAGAAGCCGCGAAAGTGGCCAGTTTTCCTTACGACGTCATCAATTCCGAAGAGGCGCGGGAGATCGCCAAGGGCAACCCGGTGAGCTTTTTGCACGTCTGCAAGCCTGAAATTGATCTTGCCCCAGAGGTCCCTCTATACGACGACCGGGTTTACGCCCAAGGGGCCGAGAATCTCGCCAGGTTTATCTCCAAGGGCGTACTCTCCAAAGAGGGCCAGCCGTGCTTCTACGTCTACCGCCAGAAGATGGGAAACCACGCGCAGAACGGCCTTGTAGCGCTATGCTCCGTGAAAGAGTACGAACAGGGGCTGATCAAGCGCCACGAATTCACCCGCAAGGACAAAGAGGACGACAGAACCAGACACGTCATGGAGCAGAACGCCAACGCGGAGCCGGTCTTCCTGACCTACCGGGCCGTGAAGGATATTGACCGCATCGTCGAGCGCGCCACGAGCTGCGATCCGGTCTACGACATCATCACGGATGACGGCTTCGGGCATACGGTCTGGGTCGTGGCCGATTTTGAGGACATGAAGGAGCTTCAGCGGCTGTTCGCGGAAAAAGTCCCCGCCCTTTACGTTGCGGATGGCCACCACAGGACCGCCGCCGCCGTGCGCTGCGGCCAGGCGCTGAGGGCCAAGAGCGCCGCGCGCACGGGCGAAGAGCCGTTCGAGTATTTCATGGCGGTGGTCTTTCCCCACGACCAGCTTAAGATAATGGACTACAACCGCGTGGTGAAAGACCTCAACGGCCTTTCTCCGAAGGAGTACCTGAAAAAGGTGGCGGAGCACTTCACCGTCTCAGAAAACGCCAACCCGAAGCCGGAGGCGCCGCATTCCTTCGGCATGTGCCTCGGCGGCAAGTGGTACCGCCTCACGGCGAAAACGGGCAGCTTTTCGGAGACCGATCCCGTAAGGGGGCTGGATGCTTCCATCCTGCAGGACAACTTTCTGGCGCCGGTCCTCGGCATCGCCGACCCGCGGACCGACAAGCGCATTGACTTTGTCGGCGGCATTCGGGGCATGAAGGAGCTTGAAAAAAGAGTCAACGGTGGCTGGGCGGCGGCCTTTTCTCTTTACCCGACGTCGTTGCAGCAACTGATGGCGGTGGCCGACTCCGGCCAGGTCATGCCGCCCAAATCCACTTGGTTCGAACCGAAGCTGCGAAGCGGACTGCTGGTCAGGCTGATAGAGGAGTGATTGATGAACGGGAGATGCCGCTTTTTCTCCTGCTCATACTTCACCCTTTTCTTTGTAAGGAGGGCTCGAAAATGAAGATTCTGATAGCGGACGCGTTCGACAAATCGCTGCCTGGAAGGCTCCAGCCGTTCGGCGAGGTCTTCGAGGACATGGCACGCCTCGACGAGGCGGAGGTCCTCTTGATCCGCTCGAAGACCAAGGTGACGCCCGAGCTTCTGGCCAAGGCGCCGCACCTGAAGCTCGTCATCCGCGGCGGTGTCGGCCTCGACAACGTTGACAAGGAGGCGTGCAAGGCGCGCGGGATCAAGGTCATGAATACCCCCGAAGCCTCTTCGGTGGCGGTCGCGGAACTTGCCATGGCGTTGATGCTCGCGATTCCCAACAGGACCGTCGAGGCCCACGTCTCGATGAAAGAGGGGAAGTGGCTGAAGAAGGAGCTGAAGCGGACCGAGCTTTACCAGAAGACGCTCGGGCTTTTGGGCGTGGGAAGAATCGGCACGGAGGTGGCCAAACGCGCGGCTGCTTTTGGAATGAAGGTCATCGCGTACGATCCATTCATCAAGGAGCATCCGGCGGCAAAGCTCGTTGGGTTGGACGAGCTTCTCGTGAACTCCGACTACATCTCTTTTCACACCCCGCTGACCGACGAGACCAAGGGGATGATAAACGACGCCACGATATCCAAGATGAAGAAAGGCGTGATTCTCGTCAATACCGGCAGGGCGAAGATCATTGACGAGGCGGCGCTGGCCAAAGCGCTCGCTTCAGGCCAGGTGGCGGCTTATGGAACCGACGTCTGGTACTCTGATCCGCCGCCCCCGGACTGCCCGCTGTTTTCGGCCCCGAATGTTTTGATGGCGCCGCACATCGGCGCATCCTCGAAGGAAAACCTTCTGCGGATAGGCGATATCGTCGTGGACATCTTGTCCAAAAGGAGATAGCCATGGCAAAGCGAGTGATCAACTTCTACGCTGGGCCGGCCGGACTCCCCCTCCCCGCGCTGGAGCGCGCTCAGGCGGAGCTTCTCGATTTCGAGAACACGGGCATGTCCGTGATGGAAATTTCGCACCGTTCCAAGGAGTACGAGGCCGTCCACAACGAGGCCATCGCGCTCGTCAAGGAGCTTCTGAGCGTCCCAGACAACTACAAGATCATCCTCCTGCAGGGCGGCGGGCACCTGCAGTTCGGCATGC
>JBBIMN010000158.1:0-5497 GCA_037444385.1 Acidobacteriota bacterium
ATACGGCGACGCCGACCACAAGAACTTTGGTTCTTAAAGGCATGATCCCCCTCCCCTGGCTAAGGTTGTTACTTTAGAGTGCGGATTGGAGAAAGTCAACAGAAAGGGCGAACGAACGAAACAAATGCCGTGATAGAATAAAACCGATGGGCGAGGCGCGAAGCGGCGCGGGGCGGGGGCCGCGAAGATTGCGGCGGCGGCCCTTTCGGGCAAGCGGGTCCACTTCTCGGTAGCAGCTTCGGTGAAGCCTTGTGAACTCAGGAAGCGCCTGAAACGGAGGCTGCGCTTGTGTTTTCCTGCCCGCGTGTTGCCGATAGCCTGGTTATGAAGTCTCCCGCCCAGCGGTATACGTTCCGCTCCTCGACAATCTGGCGCATTCTCTGCATGCGTTCTCTGCGCTCGGCTTCGCCCATGGTCACTCCTTGATGGATTGCTTCGGCGAACTGCTCCGTGTCGTAAGGATTGACTATCAATGCGTCCGCCAGTTCGCGCGCGGCGCCAGCGAATTCGGAAAGAACCAGGGTGCCGCCGCACGAGGTTTGAGCCGCGACGTATTCTTTGGCCACCAGATTCATGCCGTCGTGCAAAGAGCTGACGATGCACATGGGAGCCATGCTGAGAAACGCGTGCACGGTACTTACGTCATGGTGCGCCACAATGAAGTGAATTGGCTTCCATGAATCCGTCTCAAACTTCCAATTGATCTCATCGGCGATGGCGTCAAGCTCCGCGAGCAGGTCCCTGTATCGTGGAATGTGCGTCCGGCTCGGGGCGCCAAGCTCGACGAAAGTGAAGCGCCCGCGGAATTCCGGATGCTTTTCAAGAAAGCGGCCGACCGCTCGAAATCGCTCCGGGATGCCCTTCGTATAATCAATTCTGTCAACGCCGACGGCGATATAGGCGTCGCCCAACTTAAACTTGCTTTTAAGCTCGGCCACTTGCACGGCGAGCTCATCTCCTTGAGGAACCCTGCGCTCGGCCCAACCCTGTACGCTGATCGGAAAGGGCTGAACCTGTGACGCGTGCCCCTTGAACTCAACGGAGAAGTGGTCCCAATCCAGCCGCGACTCCATGAGCCGGTCAACCGTGTCGAGGAAGTTGTTGCAATATTGTTGGAGATGGAACCCCACGAGATCCGCCCCCAGGATCCCAGCGAGCAAGGACTGGCCGTAAGGACAAATTCGGAAGACTTCTGAATTGGGCCACGGTATGTGCCAGAAAAGGCCGACTCGCACGTCCGGTCTTGCCTCTTTGATCATTCTTGGAACCAGGGCGAGCTGGTAATCCTGCACGAGCACGATGCCGCTGCCACCCTTCACCTCTTCCAGCACGGCGCTGGCGAATCGCTCGTTGGCCTTCTTGTAAAGGCCCCAGTCGGATGCCCTGAAGACAGGGCGCTCGTGCGCCAGGTGGCAAAGGGGCCACAGCCCCTCGTTGGAAAAACCGTAATAGTATCCCTGTTCCTCTTCCCTCGTCAGCCAAATTCTCTTCAGAGTGTAGCGAGGATCGTCCGGAGGAACCTGGAGCCTGCCCTGGGCGTCGGACGTCTGCCGGTCGGCTTCTCCCGAACCGTGGGCGATCCAGACCCCGCCGCAGGCCTGAAGCACCGGATCCAAGCCGGCGACGAGGCCGCCGGCTGGCACTACGACATTGACCCTGCCGTCCTCGAGTTGGTGCATGTAAGGCTCTCTGTTGCTTACGACCACTAGCTGACGACTTTGCCCAAGAACGTTTACGGCCTGCGCGCGGAGCCTCTCGCGACCCCAGACCTCCTCGGCCCGGACGACCTCGCCGGAGGCGCTTTCGCTGGCCACTCTGGCCGCGTGGAGGGACGCCGCAAGCCTCCTCGTCTCGCTTCGCAAGAGCGCGGAAGGCAAGCCCGGCGGCGGCGCCTCGTCGGCATTCTCCGTTCTCAGGCGCCGCATCCAGTGCGCCAGGACCTGGAGCGGCCGTTCGTAAACCAGCCAGTTGGCCGTGCCAACTAGCGTCACGGTCAGCAGCGTTATTATCAGAACCCAAAAGCCATAATGAATCAGGCGGGCGGTGGCCCTATCCTCCACAAAGGAAACGTCCTGCACGACTACGAGAACGCCGCCAGCCGCTTCGTTACGGGCCTCGCAAGGGACCGCCAGAAGGTGGAGCCGGTCGCCCTTGAAGCTCGTCACCTCAACCGCGTTGGCGTCGCTTTTCGCCGCCACGCGGACGACGTGGACCAGGCGCTCCCAGAACTCGACTACCGCGTCATTGGCCGCGATGAGCCGGCCGTCGGGCCGAAAAACGGCGTACCCTATCACGCGGTGATACCCGCCCAGGCGCTGCCACAAGGCCGCGTGCGCTTCCGGGTCTGGCATCGCCAGCGCTTTCTCAACCGGCACCAAAAGCTGCTCGGCCAGCGCCTCGCCTCGGCGAGTGACGTCGGACATGTCGATCCGGCGCTCCACCCTCACCTGGTACCATGAAAACAGGCCCGTGACGATCCCCACGATCGCAGCGATTAGCAATCCCAGGCGTAAAGAGCGAGCTAGTTGGGACTTTGCCGTCATTGCCATAGAGCCTCCTGTTTCTGGGATTTCACTCCCGGCCGAATCAAGGCGGCGATTCCAGTTCCTTGTCAGAATACCCCCTCCCACCCCCTGCTCAGCCTCATGGCCGAGTTTATTAGCCCGACCATGCTGTACGTCTGGGGAAAGTTCCCCCACAGCCGGCGGCTTACTGGATCTATGTCTTCCGACAGGAGCCCCAGCGAATTCCGGCAGCTAAGGAGCTTTAGAAACAGTTCCCGCGCCTCTTCTAGCCGGCCCAGCGAGGCTAGGGCATCAATGTACCAGAAGGTGCAAACCAAGAACGCGGTGGCTGGCTTGCCAAAGTCATCCTCGCCCGTGTACCTAAAAATAAAGTCGCCGCGCTTTAGATGCCGCTCGACCGCGGTGACGGTGGCTGCGAACCTCGGGTCGCCGGCGGGCAGGAAACCAAGCTCGTGAAGCAGGAGAAGACTCGCGTCAAGCTCCCTTCCTCCGAAGCTCTCCACGAACGTGCCCATCTCCTCGTTCCAGGCCCGTTCGCAAATCACGTCATGGATGGCTTCGGACGCGCCGCGCCAATAGGCCGCTCTATCCTTCAACTCAAGCCGCGAGGCAATTCGCGCCAAGCGGTCGCAGGCAACCCAGCACATTACGCTGGAGTAAGTGTGGACCTTTTTCGCGGAGCGAAACTCCCATATCCCCGCATCCGGCTTGTCGTACACAGCGCGCGCCATCTCGCCTAGCGACTCAAGTTGGGCGAAGAGCCCCGCGTTGCCCATGTGCTCGATGCGCTCGTCGAAAAACATGTGGGTGGCCGACAATATGGCCGCGCCGTAAACGTCGTTTTGCGTTTGGAGACAGGCGTCGTTGCCCCTTCTGACCGGCCCCATGCCCATGAACCCGGGGAGGCTCGCCACGATCTCCTCTTTCAGGTCCGGCCGGCCGGAAAGGCCGTAAACAGGCTGCAGGCCTGCGCCGCGCTGGGCTGCGGCCAGGTTGATGATGTAGTGAAGGTAGCGCTCCATGGTCCGCGTGACGCTCAACCGGTTGAGCGCCGATACGACGAAGTAGCTGTCTCGAATCCAGCAATAGCGGTAGTCCCAATTTCGCCCGCTGTCTGGCGCCTCGGGAAGCGACGTCGTCATCGCGGCGACGATGGCGCCGGTGTCCTCGAGCGCGGCAAGCTTGATGGTGATGGCCGCGCGGATCACCGCCTCCTGCCACTCGAATGGAATGCCAAGGAAGCGCACCCAGTCCCTCCAATAGTTACGCGTCGCCCCGAAGAAGCGCTGTCCCAATTCCCCTGGATTGTCGGAAAGGGTTTCATCTGGGCCGAGGATCAGGGTCACGTCGCCGTCAAGGACAAACGAGGTCTGCTCCAGTACCGCCGCGATGGACGCGTCGGTCGTGAGGCGAATCACGAGTTGAGGGGAAACGTACCTGACGTGGTTGCTTCCAAAAGTCACGTTGGGCGTTCCCGCTCCATAACCAAACACGGGTTCTAGGCGAATGCGGACGGATGGGCTGCCAGCGAGCCGGCGAACCCTCCTCACGAGCATCATCGGATAGAAAGAGCGGCCAAATTGCTTGAAACGCGGCGCGAAATCGGTGATCTCGACGACGCCTCCTCGCGCGTCGTGGAGCGTCGTGACAAGAATGGCCGTGTTGCGCATGTAGCCCTGCTCCGCACGTGACAAGTTCTCCACTTCGACGGAGAAGGCGCCGCGGCTTTCCTCGGGATTGCCAAGCAGGGCGCAGAAGACGGGATCCCCGTCGAATCTCGGCATGCATGACCAGAGAATCTTTCCCAGCGGCCCGACCAGAGCGGTTATGGAGCCGTTCCCTATCAGTCCCAGTTCAAGGTTTTCCATTCACCGGCCTCCCCGAGCGCGAAGCTCGCATTGGCGCGCGTACTCTCCGAGACATCTCAACACGCCGCGCACGTCAGGCGCTCTGAACTTGGCGGCGGTCGGGCCGTCTCCCACTTTGATCGAGAGCCCGCCCAGTCCGTTGACGACGGTGAACCCGTCTTCATCGGTCGCGTCGTCCCCCCAAAAAACCGGGACGCGGCCGGTGAAAGGCTCCTCGCTCATGAATTCGCTTATCGCGCGCCCCTTGTTCCAGCCCTTGGGGCGCAATTCAAAGATCATGTTCCCCGAAACGACCTCAAACTCCCCTCCGAGAAGCCGGTTTGCTTCATTGGCCGATCTTCTAGCTCCGCTCTTCAAGTGAGGCGCCGCCCGGTAATGGATGGCGAATGTCAGCCCCTTGTCCTCGAAGAAGGCCCCGCGGTGTCTTCGCGCCCATGACCCCAGCGCCTCCTTGGCCGATTCGAGCGAAGGCCGGTCGAGAGTGGCCATGCAGACGCTCCCATCCGCCCTGCGCCGTTCGGCGCCATGCTGGCCTCCGGCAGGCAATTTGATGGGAGCGAAGAGGCGGTCCAGGTCGGATATACGGCGCCCGCTTACCAGAGCAACCGGTACTAACGCTTGCAGCTTTTCGATGGTTTGGATCAGGCCGGGCTGGAGCCTAGTCTCCTCCGGCGTCTCGGAAAACTCGAGCAGGGTGCCATCCACATCCAGAAACAGCGCCCAGCGGTCGTCAAAGGCCGGCAGAGCCGCAGCACTTCGCGTCCCGCCGCCGGAGCGGACCGGTTGCCGCACCACGGCGCGTTCTTCCGATATGTCCGGACCGTTTGAATCGCGGCGCATCCGCAAACCTCGTCGTTTCTCCCTGAAGAACGTTTCATCAAGCCGCCCTACACTTTGAATCTAGGTTAGGCCGGAGTGAATGTCAAGCCTCTCCGGGCACCGGAACGGCCAAAACTTCCGACTGTATGGTAAGCTATGCCGTGATGGACGAGGACCCGCGCGGCGGCTCTGCCGCATCCGAAATGCTGGCGTGGTGCGTGGCCGACCCGCACTTGGCACGGGACGACGAGGCGCTAGGGCTGTTCAAGCGTTTCCTTGGCGGCT
>JBBIMN010000159.1:0-2926 GCA_037444385.1 Acidobacteriota bacterium
GGCAACAAGCGCTCGATAGACCATCCGCTCATTGACGCTGAAATCAACGTGATGGGCACTTTGCGCGTGCTGGAGGCGGCGCGGAAGAAAGGCTTGCGCAAGATCGTGGCCTCCTCCTCCGCCGGAATCTTCGGCGAGCTGAAGACGCTGCCGATCGGCGAGGGCCACCCCGTAGAACCCGACTCTCCCTATGGATGCACGAAGCTCTGCATGGAGAAAGAGTGTTTGGCCTACGCCAAGCTCTACTCCATGGAGGCGGTATGCCTGCGCTACTTCAACGTCTACGGCGTCAACCAGCGGTTCGACGCCTATGGCAACGTCATCCCAATCTTCGCGTTCAAAATGCTCAAGGGCGAGCCGATCACCATTTTCGGCGACGGGGAGCAGACGCGCGACTTCGTGAACGTTCAAGACGTGGTCCAGGCAAATCTCAAGGCAGCGTTGGCTAAAGGGGTCTCGGGAGCGTTCAACATTTCTAGCGGCACGCGTATTACGATCAATGAACTTGTCCGGCTGCTCGAAGAAGCGAGCGGAACAGAGCCCACGGTGAAGCACGGGCCGCCAAGGCCCGGAGACGTGCGCGACAGTCTCGCCGACATAAGCGCCGCCCGCGCCGCCTTTGGATACAAGCCGTCCGTGGAACTTCGCGAAGGGTTAAGGGAGTACATGGCCTGGGCCAAGAAGGAAGCAAAGGCATGAGATCTCCGGAGAGCGCCGTTCTAGGCTTCGCGGAAGATGTTCGGGGCGCCCAAAAAATGAGAAGCAACGCAACGTATTCTTCTACCTAATGGGAGCTAATGTTGGCCTCTATACCTTGGCGGCATCGCGCTTACTCGGACGTGAAGGGTACGTTGCGGCTTTTGAACCGCCCCCAAGAAATCTTGGTTACTTGGAGCGACATCTTGAAATGAATGGCCGTGACAATGTTCGCGTCATTCCCAAGGCCGTATGCAGTGAGAAAGGAAATGCCGGGTGCTGAGAACGGATGATGGCCATTGGCTGGCGCCGGCCGTGAACAAGGCCTATAATTATCATATGAGCCGCAGCCCTTATTCGGCCATTCCGGCAAGTGAAATACCCGCGGCGCTGGCCAAGGAACTGGGCTCGGCCCAGTTTGCCCTTCTTTTCGGTTCATTTGGGACGCCGTATTTCACCGATTCGAGCGACGTTGACGTCGCCGTGCGGCCCAGGGAGCGGCTGGATGTTTCCTCTCGTCTCGCTCTTACAGCAGCCCTTGAAGCGGTCATCGGGCGGGACGTGGATTTGTTAGACCTGATGGCCGCCGATCCTATCGTGTCCTTACAGGTCTTGCGCTCCGGTCGCGTCCTCGTGATGAACGACCCCGAAGCTTTTCGCAGGTTCGTGGCGCGGGTGCTTTCGGAATACCCGGATCTCAAGCTGGATAGGCGGCCCATTGAAGAAAGGTTGGCGAAAGGGGGTGGCCGTTGAGCCTTCAGTATGACAGGGACGTTCTTTTGGCGAAGGCCTCCACGGTTCGCCGGTGCATCAAAGCCGTTCGGGCGGCAAGGCAGGCCAAGACATCATTGGAAGGGTGGATGGTAGAGGACCTGACCGTGCTCAATTTGCAGCGGGCCATCCAGGCATGTCTCGACCTCGCCAATCATCTAATCGCCTCAAACGGCTGGGAACTGCCCCGAAGCGCCGGCCAGTCCATGGAAATACTCGTCCAGCACGGCGTGCTCTCCACCTCCATGCTTGCCCCTCTTGTTTCCATGACGGGGTTTCGCAACATCGCCGTCCATGATTACGCCACGCTTTCTCCGGCCATCATGGAGGTCATTGCGAGCAAACACCTGGTGGACCTCGAAGCCTTTGCAGCGCTTTTTCTTGGCCTCTTGGATGCTCATGACCGCTGACGCTGGAGCAAACCCTCCAAAGATCGTCGTGCTCGGCGTCGCGGGAATGCTGGGCCACAAGATATTCCAGGTGCTGCAGGAGCGCTTTCCCGGCACCACAGGCACGGCGCGTGAAGATCTGTCGAAAGAGCCCTTCGGCCGCGTCGGCCTTCTGCAAGGTGGCAACATCATCCAGGGAGTTGACGTCACGGACTTCCGCCGTCTGGAGAGGCTTCTCGCCGAGATTCGCCCGGATTACGTGGTCAACTGCGTGGGCGTGATTAAGCAGCGCGCGGAAGCCGCTTCGCCGATTCCCAGCATCACGATCAATTCGCTGCTGCCGCACCTGCTGGCGGAATGGGCGGGGAAATGGGGCGGCCGGGTGATCCACTTCAGCACCGACTGCGTCTTCAGCGGGAGGCAGGGCGGCTACACCGAGTCGGACCTGTCTGACGCCGAGGACCTCTACGGCAAGACGAAGTTTCTCGGCGAGACCGCGTCGGAGAACGCCTTGACGCTTCGCACTTCAATCATCGGGCGCGAGCTGGTGGAGCACCGTTCCCTGCTCGATTGGTTTCTCTCTCAAAACCACAAGCGCGTGAGCGGGTACACAAGGGTTATTTACGCGGGCGTCACCACAAACTATCTGGCGGAAGTCGTCGCCGGCGTCATCGAGAAACATCCCGGCCTGAGCGGGTTGTACCAGGTTGCCTCGGAGCCGATTTCAAAGTATCAACTGCTTTGCCTTCTCAAAGAGGCGTATGGCTTGGACGTGGAGATTAGCCCCGACGACCGGGAAGTCTCCGACAGAAGCATGGCCGGGGAGAAGTTCAAGAGGACGACGGGGATCGAGCCCCCGCCTTGGCCCGAGCTCGTCCGCGCCCTCGCATCCGACCCGACGCCGTATGCGAGGTGGCTATCGTAGCGGCCCATCGCTGATGGGCCGTGCTTTCGGCCTGCCAGCGGCAGGCCGCCACGGAAGATGCACCCGTTTCATGGCAGCCCATCGCTGATGGGCCGTGTTTTCGGCCTGCCAACGGCAGGCCGCCACGGAAGATGCACCCGTTTCA
>JBBIMN010000159.1:2936-3978 GCA_037444385.1 Acidobacteriota bacterium
GGGCCGCCACTGGAGGCCGCATGTTCAAGGGAAAGACGCTTTTCATTTCGGGAGGAACGGGAACGTTCGGGAACGCCGTGCTGCGGCGCTTTCTGCACACCGACATCGGGGAGATCCGCGTCTTCAGCAGGGACGAGAAGAAGCAGGAAGACGCGCGGCTCTTTTACAACAACCCGAAGCTGAAGTTCTACGTCGGGGACGTTCGTTCCTACGATAGCGTCGTTCAGGCGATGGGCGGCTCCGATTACGTCTTTCACGCGGCGGCGCTGAAGCAGGTGCCATCGTGCGAATTCTTCCCGCTCGAAGCGCTGAGGACAAACGCTCTGGGCGCGGAGAACGTGCTGTCCGCCGCGATAGAGACAAAGGCCAAGCGGGTGATTGTCCTGAGCACGGACAAGGCCGTCTACCCCATAAATGCCATGGGGCTTTCCAAGGCCATGATGGAGAAGCTTATGGTAGCCAAAGCGAGGCTGCACGGGGACAAGGGGACGATCCTGTGTGGCACGCGCTACGGAAACGTAATGGCGTCCAGGGGCTCGGTCATTCCCCTTTTCGTCAAGCAGATCAAGGAAGGCAAGCCGCTCACGGTGACGGATCCCAATATGACGCGGTTCATGATGTCCATCGAGGACGCCGTGGACCTGGTGCTTTATGCCTACAAGCACGCCAATCCCGGCGACATCTTCGTGCAGAAGGCGCCGGCGGCCACGATCGAGACGCTGGCCCAGGCGCTCAAGAAGATTTTCAAGACAAGCAATCCCGTAAAAATAATTGGCACAAGGCACGGGGAGAAGTTGTACGAAACGCTGCTCACGCGCGAGGAGTACGCGCGGGCGGAGGATCTCGGCGGCTATTTCCGAATTCCTCCCGACAACCGCGACCTTAACTACAACGCCTATTTTACGGAGGGGCAGAAGACGGTTTCGAGCCAGGAGGATTACAATTCACACAACACGCGCCGTCTGGACGTAAAGGGTACGGTTGAGCTTCTTCTAAAGCTGGACTACGTGCAAGAAGAGTTGAAGGCGTGGCACGCATAGCG
>JBBIMN010000159.1:3988-4796 GCA_037444385.1 Acidobacteriota bacterium
TCACCGGCCGAGGGGGCCGGCCTTTGCGAGCAAAGGCCGCAACGAAAAACGCGTGGGCGTGGAGGAGGGAGAGGCCAATGAAGATAATGACAATTCTTGGGACGAGGCCTGAGATAATCAGGCTGAGTCTCGTCATCAAGCGCCTGGACAATCTGTGCGAACAGGTGTTGGTGCATACGGGGCAAAATTTCACCCCCGCGCTCAGCGACCTCTTTTTCGACGAGCTGGGGCTTCGCGCCCCCGATGAATATTTCGGAATTCGCTCCGACTCCTTCGCCGGCCAGGTGGGCCAAATTCTCGCCCGGGCGGGCGAGGCGATGCAGCGGCTTCGCCCGGATGCGCTTCTCGTCCTCGGCGACACCAACAGCGCGCTTTCAGCCATGATCGCCGCCAGGCTCGGCATCACCGTCTTCCACATGGAGGCCGGAAACCGCTGCTATGACGACCGCGTTCCAGAGGAGATAAACCGGCGCATCGTGGACCACTCCAGCCGAATCCTTATGCCCTATACGCACCGCAGCAAGGAGAACCTTATCCGGGAAGGGATTGCGAGGGAGCGCGTCTTCGTCATCGGGAATCCCATCTACGAAGTCTTAAAGGCTCACGAGAAGGCCATCGCCTCAAGACCGGTCTTGAAAAAATTGTCTCTAGCGAAAGGCGGTTACTTCCTGGCCACGCTTCATAGGGCGGAAAACGTTGACGATCCCGGCCGGCTGGCCCGTCTGATGGGCGGCCTGGCATTGACCGCGGGCGAATTTCACCTGCCAGTGGTCGTAAGCGTTCATCCAAGGACCGCCGACAAGATAAA
>JBBIMN010000159.1:4806-5443 GCA_037444385.1 Acidobacteriota bacterium
GGAAGATTATGCTGATGCCGCCGATGGGATTTCTGGACTTCGTCAAACTGGAGATGAACGCCAGGGCCGTGATGACGGACAGCGGAACCGTTCAGGAGGAGTGCTGCATCTTTTCGGTACCGAACGTGACTCTGCGCGACGTTACCGAGCGAGCGGAAACACTGGAGTGCGGCAGCAACATCCTCACCGGTTCGGATCCGCAGGCCATCCGGCAAGCCGTCAAGGTAGCTCTATCGGCATCCCAGCCGTGGACGCCTCCGCCCGAATACCTGGAGGCCAACGTCTCAGCGTCCGTGGCGAAAATAGTAATGGGATACCACCATCTTCCTTCGTGAAGGGCGGCGGATGGCCTTTTGTAGCGGCCGATGCTCGTCATCGGCCGAGAATACAGCCTTTGCGGGCAAAGGCCGCTATGAGCTACGGGCGTGGGAGTAGCTAGTGGCGCACGTCCTGCTGTTGACACAAGTTTTTCCCCCGGACAGCGTCTCAACGGCGCAGATCATGGGAGACCTGGCCGTGGACCTCATGGCCAAAGGGCACCGCGTCAGCGTCCTCACGACCTCGCCCCATTACAACAGGGACGCGGACCTGGAAGCCAAACAGCCGCTACAGAACCTGTGGGGGGGTATCTTAAGGT
>JBBIMN010000160.1:0-5316 GCA_037444385.1 Acidobacteriota bacterium
GCGTTGGTGCAGAGGTTGTTGATAAGCCTCGGAATGCCGCCGGTGACATCATGAATGGCGTCGAGCGCGCCGTTTGAAAAGACCGAAGTGGAAGCGCCGGCCACCTCCAGCCGAAACCGGACGTAGTTGGACGTATCGCCGGCATCCAGAGCCCCGAGGTGATACCACATCCCCACGCGCTGGCGAAGCGCCCTGTAGGCAGGGTGCGAAAGCCTGCGTCTGAGTTCGGGCTGCCCGATAAGGATGATCGCCAGCAGGTTCTGGTCATCGAGTTGGAAGTTGGAGAGAAGCCTTATTTCGTCGAAGGCCGGTTTTGAAGGAATAAGCTGGGCCCCATCCACTACGAGCACCACGCCGCTCCCGGATTCCTTGAGTTCCAAGAGCCTGTCGCTGAGGGAATCAACCAGGTCACTTCTGTGGTAGCTCACTTTGGCGTCGAGCCTGAACGCCAATTCTCGCAGGAGTTGCATGGGCGTCAGGCGCGGATGGACGATCATTATGAAGCGTGCGTTTTCGTTCTTGTCCATCAGCGCGCGGCTCAAGGTCGTCTTGCCGCAGCCGATGTCGCCCGTCAGGACGGCAATCTCACGCTCCTCCACCGCGTACTGAAGCCTTGCAAGCGCCTCCTCGTGGCCCTGCGCCAGATAGAGGAAGCGAGGGTCGGGCGTCTTGCCGAAGGGCCTCTCGCGAAGCCCGTAGAAGGCTTTATACACGCTCCGCCTCCACCGCGGCCAAAAGACTGGAGGTGTCCAAGACCAGGATGACCTGGTTCTCCCCCACCTCGGTCGCCCCCGCGACGCCGGCAACGCGGCCTAGAGAGCGGCCTATGGGGTGAATAACGGTCTCCTGCTCCCCTAAAAGATCGTCCACGACTATCCCAGCGCTCTTGTCGCCTCTGTGGGCGACGACTACGAAGTGGCGGGACGGAGGCTCTCCTGGGCGCTTCAGGCCGAAACGCCGCTCCAGACGAAGGAGCGGGAGCGTCGCGCCCCTGAGGCTGTACACTTCCCTTTGATCAACCCAATCAATCTCCTCCTGGGCAACGAGAAAGGTCTCGACCACAGAGGAGATCGGTATGGCGAAAGACTGGCCGCAGCAGCCTACGATCAGGCTCTGGATGATGGCCAGCGTGATGGGAAGCGTTATCTGGAAAACGGCGCCTTTTCCAGGCTCGGACCATACGGCGATGGCGCCCTTCATCGCCTCCACGGATGTTTTTACGGCATCGAGCCCTACGCCCCTGCCTGAAACCTCGGTCACCTCTTCAGAAGAGGAGAACCCCGGGAGGAAAATCAGATCCAAACACTCCTCCGGGCCAAGCGAGGCATCCTCCTTGACGAGGCCTTTCTTCACGGCCGCCTCTTTGATCTTTTGGTACTGGAGGCCGCGCCCGTCGTCGCTCGCCTCGATGACGATCGAATTGCCCTTCTGGAACGCCGATATGGTTACCTGGCCGTCAGCCGGCTTGCCTGAAGCCTGGCGCTCCTCCACGGTTTCGATTCCGTGGTCAATGCTGTTTCTGATGATATGAATCAAAGGCGTCACGAGTTGGTCAATCATCATTTTGTCGAGCTCCGTCTCGCCGCCATACAACTGAATCGCCACCTGCTTGTTCGCCTGGCGCGCCAGCCTCCTGGCCGTGCGGTTGAGGCGCGTGAAAATTTGGCCTATCGGAACCATTCTGATATCCAGGATCGCCCGCTGCAACTCATCGAGCTTCTTGTTCATGGGCCTGAGAGAACGGCTGATCTCGGTATGAAGGCCGGCGAGGGCCGGGTCCGCCGCCATGTTGGCCGCCGAGCGTTCTAGCGAGCTATTGATGAGGTTGAGTTCCCCGACTATGCCCATTACGGCGTCGAGCTTGGTAATCGAAACTTTCACCGAATCGCTGAGCCCCCGAACGTCCTCGGCCTCATCAACCTCCGTCGCTGCTTTCGTGTCTGGGTTGGCCGGTTCTTCCACCGGTTTCTTGGGTTCTTTGTCCTTCTTGGCGGCCTTTGCCGATGGATCAGGCGGCAGTATGTCGGTGACGACCGCCCCATCGGACGCGACCTCGGCCTCGACCTGGCCAATCGGAAGGTTCGTGCCGAAGAGCAGCCTGAAATGAAGCCCGTCGGTTATGGAAGGGTCCACCACTGGAAGGGTGCTTATAACTTCCCCCAGCGCGCCAAGCTTCTCCGCCAGCGCCCGCAGGCGAACGTCAAAATCGCTGAAAGAAAAACCGGCCTTTATCGAGTAAAGCCTGTTACCATCCTCGACGTTTTCGCGAAGCCGGTGCTCCTCGTATTCGGTGAGGGACTTCATCGTCTGTTCGTCCAGCAGCAGCTTTGAGGGCTGCTCCGGCGCCTCGGCCCGAACCTCGCACCCCTGCTCTACCTTTGCCAACAGCGGCGCAATATCCGAAACCTCCTTGCCCTGCCCTGCTTCCGTTGCAAGCTGCCTGAGCATCTTCCGGCTTTCGTCAAGGAGGCCGAAAAGGCCGGGGCTGAACGGGGTTTTGCCCATCCGCACCCGGTCAAGCAGACTCTCCAAGCCGTGAGAGAGCTTTGTGATGCGCTCCAGACCGAGCATTGACGCCAGCCCCTTGAGGGAGTGCATCTCGCGGAAAATCTTGTTCACTCGGTCAGGCCGGACCTTCCTCGCGGACTCGAACTGCTCGTGAGCCGCCTCGAGATCCTCGCTCAGGCCTTCGAGAATTTCCTCGGCCTCGGCGACGAACTCCTTGAGCGCTTTTGCCTGGTTCTTGTCCACTTCAACCCCACGCGGGTTACGGAAGGTGCCGTTGAACGAGGCTTACCAGTTCTCCGTCGCTGAAAGGCTTGACAAGGTACCCGTCGGCGCCGATGGCCAAGCCGCGGCGGCGGTCTTCGTCCCCCGCTTCCGTGGAAATGATCAGAATCGGAACATCCTTGTAAGCCGGATGCTGCCTGAGAAACGTGATGAGCTCCAAGCCGTTGATGTCCGGCATATTGATGTCGGTGATTATAAGGGTGAACTCGTTCTCTGGTATCATTTTAAGCGCCGCGAAACCGTTTTCCGCCTCGAAGACATCCACGTCCAGATGCTGCTCAAGGGACGCGGCGATGAGGCTGCGCATGGCGTTGTTGTCCTCGACGACAAGCACCTTGGTTTTCACGGCGCCACCTCTTTTCAATCTTCTTACGCGAACTCCACCCGAACCCTCGCCGGAATCTGTCCCCTGGCAAACGCCTCATCAAGGAAAAGCCGCACCGCCTTGCGCCCCGCCTCGCCGTAGCCGCGGGTCCATTCATTTACGTACATGCCGACGAAAGTGCCTGCCCGGCCCCGTTCCAGCCCGCGCCCGAACTGGAGCGCGTAGTCGAGCGCCTCCTCCCGGTGCGCCAGGGAGTATTCTATCCCATCGCCCAAAAGGCGGCTAACCCGCCCGATAAGCTCCGGCCCCAGGTCCCTGCGAATCACGTTGCCGCCAAGAGGCAGAGGAAGCCCCGTCCTCTCTTTCCACCATTTCCCCAAATCCACGGCCAAGTGAAGCCCCTCCTCCGAGTAGGTGAGCTGCCCTTCGTGAATCAGCAGGCCGGCTGGAACTTCGCCCCGCTTCACGGCCGGCAAAATTGCGTCAAAATTCATCACCCTTGGCTTGAAATCGGGCTCATACAGGCGCATGGCCAGATAGGCCGAGGTCAATTTTCCCGGCACCGCAACTTCCAAACCTCGCAAACGCTCTTTCGTTAAAGGCTCTCGCGTCACGAGGACCGGGCCGTAGCCGTCGCCAAACGAGGCGCCGTGAGGGAGCAGGATGTACTTGTCGCAGAGGTAAGCGTAAGCGTGAAATGAGACCGCCGTAACGTCAAGCTCGCCCTTCAGCGCGCGGTGGTTAAGCGTCTCGATATCGCACAGCTCGTGCTCGAACCTTATGCCGCCAGCCGGCACGAGGCCCTTCGCCAGGCCGTAGAACATGAAGGCATCATCGGAATCGGGGCTGTGAGCAAGCCTGATTACCTTTTCCATCGTCCTATCGCCGCCTTATTCGGGCAAAGGCGCGCGGATCAAGTGGACATCGTCCACCCATACCGTGCCCGAACCGTTGAGGATGACGCTGAAAACAATCGAACTCACCTTCTGTCCCCTCTGAACGGTGTAGATCAGCTCGCGCTGCTGCCAGACGCTCGTGGCCCCCAACGCGCTCTGGTAGTTATTCAAGGACTGCTTGCCGCCGCTGGCGTAGTTTACCTCCATGGTGCCGTACGCGTCGCCGGAAAAATCCTTGACCTTCATCTTGTACTGCAACGTGAACTTCGCGCCGTCGCCGGGAAGCTTGATCTCGAAGAGCGGGAGCGTCACCGGCTGGGCGGCCGCTATCTTGAGAGAGCCTGTCCCCTCGGCCGGGTCTTGCGTGTCAACAACCGCGCTGCCTTCGGTCAAAACACCGTCAAGGGTGTCGCAGTTGAAGAACTGGATCTCCTTTGGCGGCTCCACCTTCTTCGAACATCCCGCCCAGACCACGCAAACCGCCACCGCCGCTAGAACCAACACAGACCGTTTCATGTCTTCTCCTCCGATAGAATCGTCCTGCCCCCGAATCAGTCGAGGTCAATGCTTCTTTTGACCGGCCCCGCCGGGGCCTTCTTTGCCTTCTCGAAAAGGTCCTGGAACTTCTTTTCCAGAACATCCTTCTTGCTCTTCTCGGCGCGGATTGACTCCTGAAACTTGTCCTCCGCCGCGCGCTTCTCCGCCTCAAGCGCGCTCATCCTCTCCTCGAAAGAGGTTTTCGCCGTTTCGTCTTCCGGGACCTCGTGGGAGACCACGACGCCGTGCTCGCCGTCAACCTTGAGGATGGCGCCGCAGCATGGACAACTCACCGAGAAAACTGGATCCTGCTCCATGACGTTCCTCGTGCCTCCCCCGCTAAAGAATACCAGAACCCTGGACATAGAGGAAGAGGGGGCCGCCTCCGGCAAAACGGATGCGGGAAAAGGCGGCGCTGAAGAGACGATGAGGGATGAAAGATGAGAGCAGGGCCGGCTCTGCCAAGCCGCCCGCCTGCCGCCTGTCTGCGTGCATCGCACAGGCAGGCGTCGCGTGGCAACGCGGCGCTCTGTATAATAACTCATATGGTTGGAAAGAACATTAGAAAAAGACAGGCCACCACGCTGAAGGGGCGAGAGGGTCCCGCACGTCCAACTCCCCCTTCAGGTGATTCATTCCGCAATGCATCGGAAAACGCCCCGGACGGTCTGGCGTGAAGCAAACGTCGGTGACGCCAAAAGCCGCCAGCGTGCGGTCAATACCTAAACCGTCCACGACGACCTCTTTCGTGCACGGGTATTTGTTGGG
>JBBIMN010000161.1:0-5300 GCA_037444385.1 Acidobacteriota bacterium
TTCTGATGATGGATGCCTTTGACATAGCCATAGGGCGGAAGAGCTGATGATCCCCGACCACGTCCTTTCCATGATTGTCTTTTCAGTCCTGGTGGCTCTTTTCTTCGCCACGATAAACCACCGCGGCCGCAAAGGCTTCTGGAAATCCGCCGCCAAGACGCTTGCCTGGATGGTGCTTGGCTCCGTCGCCTTCGCGTGGCTGATGTACTGGACGGCGTAACCTCAATCCCGCGATTGAAGTGAAACGGTGGCCGTGGATGGATAAAGACGGGCTGTTAGCGGGGACAGTATGAAGGTATGTACCGTTATTTCTTCCAACAAAAGAAAGTACAACACCTCATCCTTCATAATTCAAACTTCATGCTTGCCTTATACAGCCTTCGGCCTTCAGCCTGCGGTCTTCTTCCTACTTTTTGGCACAGCCGTCGCCGGAGGCACAACATTCCATCGCGGAATTTCGGCGTAATGAGGTGGCAGCGGTTCATCGCCTACTGGCTTCCGCCCGTTCTTTACTTGGGCCTCATCTTCGGCCTCTCCTCGATGAGTTCGCCACCGGTTCCAAAGGGAATTAATCAGGACCTTTTGCACTACCCAGAGTACGCTCTCGCGGGGTTTCTCCTGGCGCGCGCCTTGCACCAAGGGCGCCCCGGCCGAGCGTCCGCTGGATTTCTTGTTCTGGCCGTAGCGCTTAGCGCGCTCTGGGGCGCCTCCGACGAATTGCACCAGGCTTTCGTGCCTGGCCGAGTTCCCGACCTTCTGGATTTATGGCACGACGTCATAGGCGCTTTCATTGGGTCGGCCGCCTTTGGAGCGTTGCAGCCATGGAAGCGGTAGGGGTTGCGTGGCTCGCCGCCGCCCTGGCGGCGGGAGTGGCGGCGGGTTTTGGAATCGGCGTGGCGTTGCGCCGTTCGGGCAATTCCAAGATGGAACCGGGTGAAGTGGAATTCGGCGGAGACGCATCCGTCGGAGAGGGCCACCGGCCGCCAAGCGGAGGAGCGCTTGCGTCGCAGCTTTTGGGGCTGGCGCGCGACGCCGTGGCCGCGCGTGGCGCCGCGTTGCTTGGAATAGGCTTAGATGGTTGGAATGTCATCGCCGCGGACGCCGGTACGCGCGTTTTGCGCGGGCGAAGATTTCCTCTGCGCGAGGGGTTGTGCGGCTTGGCTATTGAATCGGAAAAGGAGATGGCCGCCGACCCGGTGCAGCCCGCCGCGCTGCCATTTCTGGACGGCCTCACCGGGCCGAGCGCGGTTCTTTTTTCTCCAGTAAGGCTGCGCGGCGAAGCCAGAGGAATGATGGTCTTTTTCCGAGAGAGCGGATCTCCTTTTGAAGAGAGAGAGAAAGCCGCTGCCTCGAAGGCCGCCATTTACCTTGGCGCTTTGGAGCCCGTCTTGGCACACGTGGCCCGCCTGGAAGGAACCCAGACCAGGCAGGAAAGGGTGGCCATTGGGCTTGGCCGAATGTTGCGCCAGGCCGATCCGGTCGAAATGGCGGGGTCGGCCCTGGACGCGCTCTTCGATTTGGTGCCGGCGCGCGCTGGGTTCGCCGTCATCCATTCCGCCAAGGACCAGTATCACGCCCTCGTGACCAAGGGGTTCGAGGCGCCGCCAACTTTTGACCGGCTTGAACGGGCGACCTGGGCCTACTGGGTTCTGACGAAAGGCGGAGAACCGCTCTACCTTGACGGGGCGGCGGGCCAGGAAACAGCAATGCCGCTCTTGTGTGCTGGAGAACCCTTTTCCCCGGAGAGGCGCGTCGCCCTGCTTCTTCCGCTCCGCGGGACCGGGGATGCAATTGGCATCCTTGGCGTCGTTGGCAGTGACCGGAACCCATTTCACGAAAAGGACCGTGCAGTGGCGGCTTTTTTCGCGAGCCAAACCGGCGCGTTGATGGAGCTGGCGCTTCTTAACCGGCTGAACGCCGAGATGGCGCTGAAAGACCCGTTGACCGGCCTTTTCAACCGGCGCCACTTTGACGAGCAGATTAGGATGGAGTTGAGGCGCGCGCAGCGCGAAGGAACATTTGTCTCGCTGATCATCGCTGACATTGACCACTTCAAGCAGGTAAACGACTCCTTCGGCCACCCGGCCGGGGACTTCGTCCTTCGCGACGTGGCATCGCGGTTCAAGGCGGCGGTGCGCGATGTTGACATCGTCTGCCGCTACGGCGGAGAGGAGTTTGCCGCCATACTTCCCGCTTGCCCGCTTGATGAAGCCGCCAGGGTGGCCGAGCGGGTCAGATTGCGCGTGGCGGCGAATCCGGCGGCGGTGGATTCGGTGACGCGAGTGCCCGTTACCATCAGCCTTGGGGTTTCCGCATTTCCAAAGCCCATTGATAACGGGCTCGAACTGGTGCGGTTCGCTGACGCGGCGCTATACCGCGCCAAGAATGCAGGCCGCAACCGGGTGGAAAGTGCCGCGCCCTGACAATCATTTGGTTGATAGGTTGATGGGTTTATGAATTGATGAGACGTAGATGGGCGAAATGGCCCATGGGTATCCGGCCGCTGGCTCCGAATAGTTGACCACAAGGCGCTTTGGTCTTAACATAGATGGCTAAGGCGGAGGTTTCATGCGTATCTTGCTAATTGGCGGAGGCGGCAGGGAGCACGCGCTCGCGTGGAAACTCTCTCAGTCGCCGCTTTTGAGCCGCCTCGATTGGGCACCCGGCAACGGGGGTGCCGTCCCTCTATGCGCGGCCGTTCCAATCGCGCCGGAGGACGTTCCGGCCCTTGCCGCTTACGCTGTGAAGACCCATCCGGACCTTGTCGTGGTGGGCCCGGAGGCTCCTCTCGCCATGGGGCTTTGTGACATTCTCGAAGCCGAGGGAATACCCGCCTTCGGCCCGGGCCTGAGGGCCGCTAAGCTTGAATCCTCGAAGCGCTTTGCTAAAGACTTCTGCAAGAGACACGGCATTCCAACCTCCGGTTACTGGGTTTTTAGCGAAGCGGGCGCGGCGCGCTCGTGGCTTGAGGCCTACCAAGGGCCGTTCCCGCTGGTGATGAAGGCGGACGGCCTTGCGGCGGGAAAGGGAGTGCTTATCTGCAAGAACGAGGGCGAGGCAAGAGAGGGAATCGCCTCCGTCATGGAGAGAAGAGACTTTGGCGCCGCGGGCGACACGCTGGTCATAGAGGAGTTTTTGCGCGGTGAAGAGGCCTCGGTTTTGGCCTTTTGCGACGGCAAGATGGCTCTCCTCATGCCGCCCGCGCGAGACTACAAGCGGGCGCTTGACGGCGATGAAGGACCGAACACCGGAGGAATGGGTGCCTACTGCCCAAGCGCCCGCGTCGGCAAAGCTCTTCAGGACGAGGTCCTGCAACAGATCATACAGCCGGTGCTTGACGGCATGGCCGAAGAGGGCGCCCCTTTCCGCGGCGTTCTTTACGCTGGCTTGATGCTCACCGAATCCGGTCCCAAGGTCCTCGAATTCAACTGCCGGTTCGGCGACCCCGAAACCCAGGCCGTCCTGCCGCGCCTTGAAAGCGACCTGCTGCCGGTGCTGATGGACTGCGCGCGAGGTGATTTGGCCGGCGTGGAGCTAAGCTGGTCCAGGGAGTCATCGGTGGCCATCGTCCTTTGCTCCGAGGGTTATCCAGCGCGCTACCCCAGAGGCCGGGAGATTAGGGGGTTGGCTGAAGCTGAAAAGAGCATGGGGGTTCTCGTTTTTCACGCGGGGACGAAGCGCGAAGGCGGACGGCTTCTCACCACTGGAGGGAGGGTCTTGAATGTGGCCGCTCTTGCCAAGGACATAGCGACCGCCAGGCGCAGAGCTTACGAAGCGGCGGAACGGATACGTTTTGAAGGAATGCATTATCGCAAAGACATCGCCGAGATTGTCTGAACGTTCACTCCAAAGGCTCAAAAGCCTTTCATCCGGGAGGATTTCATGCCAAATTTCCCCACGCTGCCCAACATTGTAACGGAACTGCCAGGTCCCAAAGCCAAAAAACTCATCGAAAGAGACGCGAAGCACGTCTCGCCTTCGTACACTCGCGGTTATCCGCTGGTTGCGAACGATGCGAGCGGCGCGATCGTAAGAGATCCAGACGGAAATTCTTTTCTTGACTTCGCCGCCGGGATCGCGGTCGTTGCCACCGGCCACTGTCACCCGGAGGTCGTAGCCGCGATCAAGGAGCAGGCGGACCGTTTGCTCCACATAAGCGGAACGGACTTCTACTACACCGCGCAGGTCGAGGCGGCGGAAAGTGTCGCGGAGATGGTTCCCGGAAAGGGAACCAGGCGCGTCTTCTTCGGAAACTCCGGGGCGGAGGCGGTGGAGTGCGCCATCAAGCTGGCGAAGTATCACACGGGCCGCAAGCGTTTCATGGCGTTCTACGGGGCTTTTCACGGGCGCACGACTGGAGCGCTGGCCCTGACCGCGTCGAAGGCCGGCCAGAAGGAGCGCTTTTTTCCGCTGATGGACGGGGTGACGCACGTCCCCTACGCGTACTGTTACCGGTGCTCCTACGGCCAGACCTACGGAAAGTGCAAGATGGAGTGCCTGAGCTTCATCACGGAGACCGTTTTCAAAACCCAGGTCCCGCCGTCCGAGGTGGCCGCCTTCTTCGTCGAGCCTATTCAAGGCGAGGGGGGATACGTCCCGGCGCCTCCCGAGTTTCTCCAGGGTCTGCGCAAGATTTGCGACAAGCACGGGATTCTGCTCGTCGCCGACGAAGTGCAATCTGGAGTCGGTCGCACCGGCAAATTCCTGGCCATGGAACATGCCGGAGTTACGGCGGACATAGTCTGCCTGGCCAAGGGCATCGCGTCTGGACTGCCCCTGTCCGCGTGCGTCGCTCCGGATACCATCATGGACTGGAAACCCGGAAGCCACGCCTCGACCTTCGGCGGAAACCCGCTGTCCACGGCCGCCACGCGGGCCACGCTCCGCCTGGTCAAGGAGCAGCTCATGGCCAACGCCCAGAGCCAGGGGGAGTATCTGCTCCACGAACTCAAGGGGATGATGGCGAGATACGACGTCATAGGGGACGTTCGCGGCAAGGGGCTCATGATCGGAGTCGAGCTGGTCAAGGACCGCGCCGAGAAAGAGCGCTTCCCGGAACTACGCGACGCGGTCGAGCTCTGCTGTTTTGAAAACGGGGTTCTGACCTTGGGGGCTGGGCCGAACACCCTGCGCATCTGTCCGCCGCTGATCATTGACCGTTCCCAGGCGAAGTGTTTCCTGGAGGTTTTCGAGAAATCTCTTCAGGCCGCGCTCAAGAAGCTGGGGTACAAGGGGTTCCCGTTTTAGCTCGATCCCGTGATTGGGATGTGGAAAAGCAGCGATAAAGGCCTATGAATGGG
>JBBIMN010000162.1:0-1604 GCA_037444385.1 Acidobacteriota bacterium
AGACCTCCATCTTGCCCGATACCTGCTTAATATTGCCCATCTGGGGCCCTACAAAATCGGGAATAGCGACGACGTTATCGTAGTAAGTCGAGATGGTTTTGATGCTTCGCGCCATTCCGTCAACCTTAATCTGCCCATTGCCAGTCTGGCTGATGGCCGTGTACCAAGCCCCGTCGGGCAGCACCTCGACGAGACGGTTCATGAGGCGGACCGGCAGGCTTTGCTGGTTTTTGAGCTGAGTAATCTGATCGAGCTTTTCCGAGAACTCCGCCTTTTTCTTTTCGAGCTGGTCCACCTTTTGGCGGGCGTTCGCGTACTTCTGCAGCTCCACCCTCTGCGCCGAGATGGTGTTCTCCATCTGGGTGTTGCGGATGAAGTAAAACGTCATCGTCAAAAGGGCCGCCGCTACGAAAAGCAAGAGAATCACACCGAAAAGTATGTAGGGCGGGGCGCCTTCCGCAGACCTCGGCGCTCCAACCGCCGGAGGCGTGAAGGCGCCTGGTTTCCCCTTCTTAACCCGCTCTTCGCCGAGCAAGTTGATGCGGATCATTTATTCCCCCATCTTCCGAAGGGCCAGGCCCACGGCAACGGCAAAACTCGGGGCCAGGCGGTTAATGGTGTCGACCGGGAACTCCCGCTCTGGAATGGTTATGTTCTGGAAGGGGTTCATAACCTCGACGGGAATGCCGAAGTACTGCGAGAGATAGCGGTCGAGGTTGGGCACCTTAGTGCCTCCCCCTGATAGGACGATCTTATGGATCGCGTTTTCTCCCGTCGTCACGCGGAAGAAGTCGAGCGTCTTCTTGAGCTCGGCCCCGAATTCCTCCGTGACCGCGTTCAAAATCGGGACTGCCTGTTCGGCGCGCACCCCCTCGGCGGCCTCGCCCTTCTTGGCCGCCTCAGCCTGTTCGAAGGTGAGGCTCATTTCCCGCTGAAGCGTATCGGTATAGTTGTTGCCTCCGGCCTGAATATCGCGCCAGAAGAGCGGAGTCGTCGCCTTCATCACGCTCAGGTTCGTCGTGCTGGCGCCTATATTAACGAGCACGATGATTTCGTTGCCATTGATCGGGTAGTTTGTCTCGTAAGCGTTCTGCACGCAGAAGGAGTCAATATCAATGGCGGAGGCGTTGAGCCCCGCCTGGCCGAGAATCGAGGCGTACTCTCCTATCAGGTCGCGCTTGGCGGCAACTAAGAGGACATTCAGGTTGCCAGTAGCCGGGTCGCTGTCCAGCACCTGGTGGTCAATCTTCACCTCCTCCAGGTCGAACGGAATGTACTGCCCCGCCTCCCACTGGATGGCCTCCGCCAGCTCCGCCTCGCTCATAGCGGTCATAGTAATCCGCTTGGTGATGACGGAGTTGCCGTCCACGGAGGTGGCGGCGTTGTAATTCTTGACGCCTCCCTCCCTGACCAGTTTCTGGATGGCGGCTATGACGGCGCCTGAATCCATTACTGTGCCGCCAACCACGGCTTCAGGGGGAAGCGGCTCCAAACCGAAACCTTCCAGCTTGTAACCTTTCCCCTTGCCAAGGTCCTTGAGCTCCACCATCTTCACGGCGGAAGACCCAATGTCCAGCCCCAACAGGTTCTTGCTTTTTGAGAAG
>JBBIMN010000162.1:1614-5269 GCA_037444385.1 Acidobacteriota bacterium
ACTAATCCACTACTTTAAGATATCCCTCTTAAAGCCAAAAGTCAAGTGCAAAAAATCCCGCTCGCCTTTAAGGTACCCTGCCACCTTCGCCTCCCCCTTGGCCACTCTATCCCGGCAAAAAGTGCAAATGCCCGTTGGCCAAGTGTTTGAACACCGGAGCCGGTTCTCTTGGAGCCGTTGGCAAAGCCGGCGCCGCACCCTCTTGCGGTAGTGTACCCCACTTCTGGGGAGGCTTGTCAATGCCCCCCCCAAAGTGGTACCGTTGACGCCTCGCCGCTCAACGGGGCGGCATACCGGGAGGGCTCCTTGGCGCAACAGGTCTCTCATTCTCAGCAGGCTTCGCCGCGGCGCATTGACGACCTGCTGGCTTCGCAAGGATTGCCGGCCAATCTTGACGCCGAGCGCGGCCTCTTGGGCGCCATCCTTCTTAATAACGTTCTTTTGGACGAAGTCGGCCCTACGCTCAGGGACGACGATTTTGCTCTGCCAGCCCATCAAAGAATCTTCCGAGGGCTTGTAGAGTTGCGCCAGAAGCAACAGGCGATGGACCTGGTCACTCTTACCAACACGCTCCAGAACAGGGGGGAACTGGAGGCCATTGGAGGGGCGGGCAAACTCGCCGAGTTGATAGAGGGCGTCCCCATTCTCGATTCGGCCGAACACTACACCCGCATCATCAGGGACAAGGCGATCCTGCGCCGCCTCATCCAGCAGGCCTCCTCAATCATATCCAACGCCTACGCCTCCTCCGGCGACGCGGAGAGCGTCCTTGCGCAAGCCGAGCAGGCGATACTTGACGTCGGAGAGCGGGTAGTCACTCGCAGCCTCGTCAGTCTCAAGGACTTCGCGCACGAAGCCATGGAAACGCTGCTTCTCCTCAGCAAGGACGGCAAACACGTTACTGGCGTTTCCACCGGCTTTGGCGCGCTGGATGAGTTGACTTCCGGCCTGCAGCGTTCCGACCTCATTATTATAGCGGCCAGGCCTTCGGTTGGAAAAACCGCCTTCGCGTTGAGCCTGGCGTTGAACGCGGCCCGCCAGGACCGCTCAATCGCTCTGTTCAGCCTTGAAATGAGCGCGGAGCAACTCTTCTTCAGGCTTTTGAGCATGGACAGCCACGTCCCTCTCAAGGCGATAAGGACCGGCCAGATACCAAAGAGCCAGCAGCAGGAGGTTTCAAAAACCTTCGTCCGTCTTGAGCGCCTTCCCGTATATTTAGATGACAGTCCTCTCTTGAGCCTTCTCGAAATGGGGGCAAAATTGAGGCGCTTAAAAGTATCCAAGGGCCTGGACATGGTCATCGTGGATTATCTTCAGCTCATGCGTGGCACGGGCAAGTTCGAGAACAGGAACCAGGAGGTCTCCTCCATTTCACGCGGGTTGAAAGCGCTGGCTAAAGAACTGGCCGTGCCGGTTGTCGCGCTCTCGCAACTTTCACGGGCGCCGGAAAAGCGCGGCGAGGGGAAAGAGCCGATACTCTCCGACTTGAGGGATTCTGGCTCGATAGAGCAGGATGCCGACCTGGTGATGTTCCTCCACCGCAGCACCAACCCGCGCGCCGAGGAATCGGAGTCGCGAGGAAGGGCGAAGCTGATCGTAGCCAAGCAGCGCAATGGCCCCACAAACACCGTCACTCTTACATTCCTGGAGCACGAGGTCCAGTTCGCGAATTACACTCCTGGCTTCGGAGAGGGCGAAGCCGATGGCTGAGCCGAGCCTTGACTTCCGTCCCACCGTCCTGGAAGTGAACCTGGACGCAATTTGCAGAAACGCCTCCAAGCTCAAGCGCCACTCGGAAGGCGCCGCGTTTCTGGCGGTCGTGAAAGCGAACGCATACGGCCATGGAGCGATTCAGGTCGCATCGGCCCTGGAGCGGGCTTCATTGGCCGACTGGTTCGGCGTCGCCCTTCTTGAAGAAGCGTCATCCCTGCGAGCCGGAGGGATCCAAAAGCCGATCCTGATGCTTGGCCCCCTCCATCCTTCACAGGCAAAGGCGGCATTGGAACAGCGCCTGACGCCGGCGGTTTACAACCTTGAAATCCTCAAGGCGGTCGCCGCGGCTTCGGAGGGGAAACCGTGCATGATCCATCTGAAGGTGGACAGCGGCATGGGGAGGCTGGGATTCAGGCCTGACGAGCTTTCAGAGGCTCTTGAGGTGTTGAAAAAATATCCCTGGTTGAATGTCGAAGGGTTTTTCTCGAACCTTGCCAGCGCCGACGACATGGCTTCTGCGCAGACAGCAGCGCAGGTATCCGCCTTTAGGGATATGCTTGCGATGGTACTCGCCTCCGGCCATGACCCCCAGTGGATTGACCTTGCCAATTCGGCCGGTTTGCTGGCTCATCCAGAGAGCCGTTTCAAGATGGTCCGGCCAGGCCTGACGCTCTACGGCTTAAGGCCGGCACAGGGGCTGCCTGACATCGGCCTGGAAACGGCGGTTGCCTTCCGCACGGTGGTAATCCAGGCCAAGGATCTGCCCAAGGGAACGCCGGTAGGCTACAGCGCGACATACGTCACGCCCAAGCCCCAACGCATCGGCATTCTTCCCATCGGTTACGCCGACGGCCTCCCAAGGTGCGCCGGGAACGAACGCGGCTACGTTCTCGTGCGAGGCAAGAGGTGCGCGCTTCTCGGGCGGGTCAGCATGGACCTTTGCGCGATTGACCTTGAACCCGCTGGCATCATAGGGGAAGGCGAGCCGGTCACGCTCTGGGGCAAGGACGGCGAAGAGAGCCTGTCGCCCCTCGACTGGGCCAACTGGGCCAACACCATCCCTTACGAAATAACGACCCACCTCAGCCCCCGCGTCGCCAGGCGCTATTTCACCCAAGAGAACTGACCCTGCGGGTAAGTTAGTCCTTGCGGAACTTGACGATGAGGGGACTGCCTTCGAGAGGGAAGGCTTCGCGAAGGTGATTCTTGAGGTAGCGCGTGTAGGAAAGGGGCGGCGGAGCGATGGAGTTGGTGAAAACCGTCAACGTCGGCGGCGAGGTCCCGGTTTGCGTGGCGTACTTGACCTTGAACAATTTCCCCTGAACCGTCGGCGGCGAAACCCTGCGCATGATGTCTTGCAGCGCCTTGTTCAAGAGGTTCGTCGTCAAGGCGCTCATGTAATTTTCGTATGTAAGGGCGATCCGCGGAAAAAGTTTTTCAACGCCGCGCCCGCTTTTCGCGGAAACTCTCACCAGAGGCGCCCACTCGCAGAAGGCAAACTTCTCGCGAACCGCCTCTTCGGCCTCTTTTGCCGCCTTCTCGCCGGAGACGAGGTCCCATTTGTTGAGGACAACCACTATGGCGCGCTTGGCCTCCTCGGCCAGGCCGGCTATGTGCGCGTCCTGGTGCGACGGCGGCTGCGACGCGTCAACCACGAGAAGAGCGACGTGGCAATTCCCTAGCGCTCTTTTTGCCAGAAGCACCGAGAGCAATTCAGCGCCCCTGTCCGTCTTGCTTTTGCGCCTGATGCCAGCCGTATCCACCAATACGAAATCGCGCCCTTGAAACGAGAACAGCGCGTCAACCGGGTCGCGGGTCGTCCCCGCCACCGAGGACACGAGGGCGCGCTGCTGCCCAATGATGCAGTTCAGAAGCGAGGACTTCCCGACGTTGGGCCGCCCGACGATCGCGACCTTTATGCTGCCGTCAACCGGCGCATCCA
>JBBIMN010000163.1:0-5240 GCA_037444385.1 Acidobacteriota bacterium
CGCCGCTGAAAGTCAAGGCCTACGCCGATTTCGACCTGGACCTTCTCTCCGCGCTTGCCGGGTTTGGCGCCGTTGCGATACAACAGGCCGAGCTCAGGGCAAAGCTCCAGGAAGAGCGCCTCGCCAAGCTTCGCCTCGAACGTTACCATTCGCCCGCCGTCGTGGCGCAGATTCTTTCATCGGGCGAGAGTTCGGGCGCCTTCAACCTTGAAGTCCGCGAGATGAACGTCTCCGTGCTCTTCGCCGACATAGTCGGATTCAGCACGCTTTCCGAGGACATGGCCCCCCGCGAGGTGGCGCTCATGCTGAACGACTACTTCTCGCGCATGGCGGAGGTTATTTTCAAGCACGACGGGACTTTGGACAAGTTCATCGGAGACGCCATCATGGCTGTTTTCGGCGCGCCGATCGAAGCCAATGACCACGCGTCCAGGGCGGTGAGTTGCGCTCTTGACATGCGCCAGGAGCTTGAGGCGTTCAATGAAGGCACGCTGCCTGGGAGGCCGCTTCTCAACTTCAGGATCGGGATCAATTCCGGCCACGTGGTGGCGGGGGACATCGGAAGCGTCAGGCGCATGGAGTATTCGGTGCTCGGCAACACGGTCAACCTCGCGTCCAGGCTTCAGTCCGAGGTCGCCGTTCCAGGCAAGATAGCCGTGGGAGAGGCCACCTACGAGGCTTGCAAGGGCGAGTTCAAGTTCGAAAAACTGAGCAAGGTGAAGGTCAAAGGCATCACAAAACCCATAGCGGCCTATGAGGTGACAGGATGAAAATCATTTCCCTGGTGGCCGCGCTAAGCGCGGCGGTTTTGCTCTTGTCGTGCGCTGGGCAGAAGAAGCCCGCGAGCGGCGCGGCGGTTGACAGCGGCGGCAAGAAGGCGCGAGCCGCTGAAATGAAAGGGGCGCCACCGGATTTCAAGCCGGTCGCCGGTGACGCGAGCGTAAAGAATAGCGAGGTGGCCTACAACATGGCGCTGGAATACGCGGGCAAAGGCGAAATGCTGGCGGCCCACCATTACATTGACCTGGCTATCATTTTGCAGCCCGATTCAAAGTACAGCTACACGAAGGGGCTCTTTCTGCTCGGCGACAAAAAGTATGAGGATGCGCTGGCCTGGCTCGAACGGAGCCTCCAGCAGGGGCCGGGCACGTCCGACAACAAGCTGGCCGTTCAAAACGCCCTGGGTGCCACCTATATGCAACTGGGGCAGGATGAAAAGGCCCTGGCGCAGTTCAGGGATGTCGTGAACGCGCCGGGCATGGTGAGCAGGTACGAGTCCTACTACAACATGGGCATCATTTATATGCGCCAGCAGAAGTGGCTCGACGCCGAAGCGGTCTTTCAGAAGGTAACTGAAGAAAATCCAGGCTACTACCGCGCCTACGGAAAGCTCGGCCAATTGGCGGCGCGCAAGGAGGATTGGGGCCAGGCGGCGCTTTTGCTCAAGCGCGCGCTGGACATCATTCAGAACGACTACCCTTCTATGCAGGCCGACGGCGCCGACCTTTACTGCAACTACGGAGAGGCGCTCTTTCACGAGAAGCTCTACCCAGAGAGCCACCAAGCGCTGATGCAGGTGTTAAGAATTTCTCCCGAGAGCAGCGCCGGCCAGAAGGCCAAGGATCTCCTCGCCAAGCTCGGAAGCCCCTGATGATCCCCAATCCCGCGATTAAAGCGGAACGGCGAGCGCGAATGGATAAGCATAGGGTATTAGCATGAGAAGCATGAAGTATGAAGACGGAAGCATGAAGGGATGCGCTGTTGTTTCCTCCAAAAAGAAGGAAGGAGAACACTTCAACCCCCATAATTCAAACTTCATGCTTGCCTTTTACAGCCTCCAGCTTGGAGCCTCCGCCGAAGGCACGGTATTTCCATCGTGGAGTTCCGGAT
Organism: Acidobacteriota bacterium; assembly: GCA_037444385.1. Lineage (GTDB taxonomy): Bacteria > Acidobacteriota > UBA4820 > UBA4820 > DSQY01 > JAEMPZ01. The sequence goes on from JBBIMN010000163.1 coordinate 1,891, forward strand.
GATAGGAAGGCTTAGAGAGGGCCTGAGGAAAACCAGGCAGGCGCTCTCCTCCCAGTTGCACGGCCTCTTTGAAAGCCGCGAGCCGGCGGGAGAGGCGGAGCTTGAGGCGCTGGAAGAGGCGCTCATAACCGCCGACGTTGGAGTCGAGACCGCGCGGCTGCTGCTTGAGAATCTTCCAGGCGAGGCCCGGAAGAGCGGCGTGGCGCTGAAAGAGGTTTTGCGCGAGCGGATACGGGCGCTCTGGCCGCGGCCTCCCGCGGCAGAAGGGCCGCCGCCTAAACCGTGGATTGCGCTGGTGGTGGGCGTCAACGGAGTCGGCAAGACCACGACAATTGGGAAGCTCGCGGCGAAGCGCGCGGCCCGGGGCCAGACGGGCCTGCTGGCAGCCGCCGACACCTTTCGAGCGGCGGCGTGCGACCAGTTGGAGATTTGGGCTCAGAGGGCCGGCGTTATGCTCATCAGCCAACAGGAGGGCGCCGATCCCGCCGCCGTTGCTTACGACGCCGTTCAGGCGGCCTTGGCGCGCAAGCTGGACTTCGCCATCATTGACACGGCCGGCAGGCTTCACGTGAAGCACAACCTGATGGAAGAGCTCGCCAAAATATACCGCGTAGCGGGAAAGGCGCTCCCGGGCGCGCCGCACCAGGTGACTCTGGTCCTTGACGCGACGACCGGGCAGAACGGCCTCAGCCAGGCCCGGAAGTTTGTTTCGGTCGTGCCGGTGAGCGACGTCATCCTTACAAAGCTCGACGGGACGGCGAAGGGGGGCATAGCGCTATCGGTGGCCTCCACGCTGAAGATTCCCATCCGCTACGCCGGCGTCGGCGAGGGAGTGGGCGACCTTATCCAGTTTGACCCCGATGAGTACGCCGAGGGACTTCTGGCTCAAGATGGATGACGAGCGGATTCATGCGAACTTCATGCGTGACGCGCTTGCCGCCGGCGAACCCGGGCGCGGGCGGACTCACCCCAACCCGTGCGTGGGCGCCGTGGTCGTGCGCGACGGGCATGTCGTTGGAAGGGGCCTTCACAGAGGCCCGGGAAATCCCCACGCCGAAATAGAGGCGATGAGGGACGCCGGGGACTCAAGCGGCGCCGACCTTTACGTGACGCTTGAGCCGTGCTGCACCTTCGGCAGGACGCCGCCATGCACTGATGCGATTCTCGCTTCGGGCGTGCGGCGCGTCTTCACGGCTATTGAAGACCCCAACCCAGCCGTTAAAGGGCGCGGGCTTGCAAAACTGAGAGCGCGCGGCGTCGAGGTCCATTGCGGGATTCTCGAACGCGAGGCCCAATCGCTCGACCCGGCCTACCACCACTTCTACCGCAAAGGGCGCCCGCTTGTTCATTTGAAATGGGCGCAGACGCTCGACGGGCGCTACGTGGCGGCCCGCGGCAGGTATATAACCGGCGCGGAGGCGCGGCGCGTCGTCCACGAGGAGCGGGCCCAGGCGGACGCGATCCTCGTCTCGGCGGGCACCGTTCTTCAGGATGACCCGTCGCTCACGGCCAGGCTGCCGGGCCGCGACAAGCGGCTCGTACGGATAATCCTCGACAGAATGGGCACGCTCGTTTCCGAAAGGCGCGTCTTCAAAAGGGCGGTCGAGGACGGCCCGTGCTGGATCATCAGGCCCTCGGGCATTGCCGCCCAGCCTTTTCCTTCAATGCCGATGGTCGAATGTCTGGAGCTTCCGCCTGACGGCCAGGGAGGCATTGACCTTGGCGCTCTCATGGGCCTGCTGCGCACGCGGCAGATTCTAAGCCTCTACGTTGAGGCCGTCGGGCCCTTGGCCGGGACCTTCCTCGACAGCGGCTTCGTGGACCGCCTTTCAATCCACGTGGCGTTGAGGCTTGGCGGAAGAGGGCGGGGTTGCGTGGAAAGTACCGGCGCGGATGAGGCCGGGCTTTCTTTGGAGGGCGCGACTACCGAACGGGCCGGCAAAGATATTATAATTAGAAAAGATCTGGAGGGGCGATGTTTGCAGGGATGATTCAGGAGATTGGCGTCGTGGGCTCCGCCGGAAAACGGGCCGAGGGTTTGCGCCTGGAGATCCGCTGCCCGCGAACCGCCTCGGAGGCGGCGATAGGGGACAGCATCAGCGTTGATGGCGCCTGCCTCACTGTTGAAGAGCTGGTCCCCGGTGGCTTCGTGGCCTTTGCCTCCGGTGAGACGCTTGTTAAGACGACGCTTAAAGAGATCAAGCGCGGTGCTTTCGTGAACCTCGAACAAGCGCTTCGGCTCGGCGAGAAGATCGGCGGCCACCTCGTGCAGGGCCACGTCGAAGCTGTCGCCGAAGTCACGGTGCTCAAGCGGACGGGCGAGGGCGCGACGCTGGCCGTGCGCCTGCCAGGCGATCTGATGGAAGCTGTCGCGCCGAAGGGCTCGATCGCGATCTCCGGCGTCAGCCTGACGGTCGCATCGGTGAAAGGCGGCGAAATAGAGGTGGCCGTCATTCCCCACACGCTCAAGAACACGACGCTAGTGACGCTCGGCCCCGGAAGCCTCGTCAACATAGAGACCGATCTCGTCGCGAGGCAGATCGCCGCATACCTCAAGGGCCAGACCGGCAACAGGCAAAACGCCCAGCCCTACGACTTAACGGAGATGGGCTTCTAAGGCGACAAACATGGATGGATGATGAGCGATAAGGGCTGAGAGGCGAGCAGGAGGCCAAGGCATCTGTTACTACTCCGGCGGCGGTAACGTTGGCGGTCCAGCGAATGGCTTCTTCGGAGCGGGTGGCGAATGGGTCGCGGAGAATAGAGGTGGCGGGAGGTGCAAGATGCAAAGAGCGCGTGAGCGGATTGCCATGGAAAGCAGAAGGGTGGCTCAATAGGCCTTGGCGGTCTTCGTCGTGGCGTCCCTCCTGCTTTTGCCGCTTGCCACGCGCGCGCAGGAAACGTCAGCGCCAACGGTCGCGCCGGTGGACATATCCCACGCGTCCATAAGTGGCAACGAAAATGGCAAGGCGGCTGCGGAAGAGGCGGCAAAGCTCATGAACGGGTGGTGCCAGAAGGCCATACGTGAAAGCTACGGCGAAGGGCTCCCCAAAATACTAGCCGAGAACGAAGAGCCTTCACAGGGCGCCAGGGTGGTAACCCTTCGCTGGACATGCGAATCCATTGATCCCGGGAGCCTAGCAGCGAGGTGGTGGATCGGTTTTGGAGCCGGCCACTCCGGGGTGACGTTGAGCGGTTCGCTTGTTGACAAAGCCACGGGCAAGGGGCTCGCTGTGTTCAAACATCGCAAGGTGAGCGGCAAGGGCTTTGCCATAACGGGTGGAAGATACCATGTCGTGTTGAACGAGTGCGCCGTCTGGACCGCGCAAGACGTTGGCAAAATGATGGGT
>JBBIMN010000164.1:0-5229 GCA_037444385.1 Acidobacteriota bacterium
CAGGAAGGCGGCGGCCGCAAGGACGAGCGACAAGGCGCTCCTGCTCATCCTGGCCGTGGACGACGTGGACCCTTACGTCAGGGAGGCCGCCGTTTCGAGGCTCTCCGACCAGGACCTCTTGACCAGGATAGCGCTGGCGGACCAGAGCCGAATGGTGAGGTACACCGCGGTTAAGGCGCTGTCCGACCAGGACCACTTAGTAAAGGTCGCCCTGTGGGATCAGGCGGGCGATATGCGGTCGCTTGTCATCCCGCTCATCACCGATTCGGGAAGGCTTTTGGACATAGCGAGGGCTTGGAACGACGCACAAACAGGAGATGGCGTTTTCTGGAGGATCAAAGACCAGGCGCTTCTCACTCGCGTCGCGAGAGAAGACCTAGATACAGATCTGCGGGCTCGGGCGACCGCCCGCCTGACAGACGAGGCCCTTCTGGAGGAGTTTTCCCTCAATGAACCAAACGAAGAGGTCCGTCTTGCCGCGCTTCGCCGGGTTTCCAGCCAGGCCGTTCTCTCCGCCATAGCAATTGGTAAAGGCAGTCCAGATATCCGGAGGGAGGCGACTTCCCGGCTGAAGGATCAGCACCTTTTGGAGAATCTTGCGCTCAAGGACGCGGCGCCGGAGGTGCGGCTCGCCGCGGCGAGTCTGCTAACGAGCCAGGACGTGCTTGGCAAGATCGTCTTGACCGACGAAGCATCGGCGGTACGCGCCCGCGCGACTGGCAAGCTCTGCGACCCCCTGCTTCTGGCAAAGATCGCCCAAACAGACCCCGTCGCCCAAGTACGAAAAGAAGCGGTGGCCCGGCTGAGCGACCAGAGCCTCCTCGAGAAGATCGCTCGAACGGACGAGGACCAGATCGTCCGAAACGCGGCCGTTTATGCCATCATCGCCCCCCCCTCGCCGGACCTCTTCGCGAAGCTGGCCTGTTCTGACCCAAGCCCGCTTGTCCGCGCCTCCGCCGCCGCCAGGCTGGATGACCAAGCTTTGCTTCAGAAGATTTTGGAGAATGACCGAAGTCCGTCCGTGAAGGACGTGGCGCTGAGGAGAATCAGCGACCCCTCAAGAATAGAAGCGATCGCCTTTCATCACCCGGATTGGACCATCCGAGCACAGGCCGCCGGGAGGCTGGCCGATCCAGTTGCGCTGGCGAAAGTCGCCGCCCAAGATGGAGACGCAGACGTGAGGCGGGCCGCGCTCGAACAAATACACGACGAAAAGATTCTCGTCGCGATCGCCCTTTCGGCACCGCTGGAGGCGGCAAAAAAACAAGCGGTCGATCAAATTCAGAACCAGAGAATTCTGGAGGAGATCGCCGCCGAAGGCGATGCCGGCGCAAGGTCCGAAGCGATCCAGCGCATTTCGGATTCCGCCCTTCTCTGCAGGCTTGCGGGTGCGTCCACCGGTTTGGACGAGCACGACGTGATCGCGGGTCGTCTTGCGGTGCTGGATGGACGGCCTCGGGATCAGAGGGATCGGGAGATTCGCCGCATTCTCATGGACCAGGCTCTTTCCAGCCATTACCGCGCGCTTCGCCTGGACTTCACCGTTTCATCCGACGAGAAGAGATATGCCAACGGGAATCCGAAAGCGCCCAAGGGCAAGGTGTTGGTGGAAAGAGTCTCAATTCAGATCAGCGACGACGGAAAGCCGCTCTTCAAGAAAACGTACATGGGGAACAAGGCAAGAAAAGCCGAAGCCTTCGATCCCGGATTGCCAATCCAAGGCGGCTACCTTGTCAAGTTCAACCGGGCCGGCGTTGACTACCTGGAAATATGCGCCGCTCTGCTCGGTCCCATGGACAAGAATGCGCTTGCGGCCGCCGCCCGATCACCCGACAAGTACCTCAAAGCCGCCGCAAGCAAAATGATGGATATACCGGACGGCCAGCGTTCGGCCGGCCCAATAATCGTTGAAAGCGAGGTGGGTGACGATGACTAGGATGATCACAAGATCGGCTCTCCTTGGGGCAGCCCTGCTTGTGGCGGCCGCATGGGGAGCCATGGCCCAGGAAGCCCCATCCGTCCAGGATACCAGCGGGCCGGTTTACGTGAGCAGGCCCGTCGTGCCAACGCTCACGCGCCCTTTCAGGGATCTTCCCGACTTCAAGCCGGACCCGAACCTGTACGGTCTTGAAATGAAACGGCGCGAAAACTTCAACTTCATCCCCATAGAATATTCTCACGAACCAAAGGTTGACTCGCTGCTCAGCGTCCAAAAGCAGGCGGTCAAAGAGGCGATGGACGCGGCCTTTGGAACGCTGCTCCACAACTACGCGGGCCAGTCCTCCAACTCCTCCCCGCCCGATACGACGGGCGACGTGGGGCCTGGGTACTTCATCCAAGCGACCAACCAAAGCGTCTCGACCGTCGCTTTTATCAATAAAGATACCGGGGCCTTCACTACTAAGACGCTTCAAAGTCTCGCCAGTTCTTCTCCATGCAACAACGGATACTGCGATCCCATCGTCATGTATGACAGGGCGGCGGACCGTTGGATTCTGAGTGAACTGCCAAGTTCTTACAATCAGGGGAATCTGTGCATCTTCGTCTCGGCGTCAAGCGATCCTTTGGGGAGCTACTACGTATACGCATTCACCGATGCGGGGAGCGGTGGAGTGGATTACCCGAAGTACGGCGTGTGGCCGCAGAACGGCAACGGCGGCTCATACCTCGTGGGCCTTAACGCCTCAAGCGCGACTGGCTACTGGGATATCATGGCCTTTGACCGCGCCAAGATGCTCTCCGGACAAGCCGCCACTCTTCAGAAATTTGAGGTCCCCGCCCTGGCTAACGCAAGCTTCCAGCTCGTCCTTCCGTCCCACATGGAGGGCTCTGTGCCTCCCCCGGACGGCGAGCCGGCCATTTTTGCAAGGCCTCACGATGACGAAAACGCGGATAGCCCCGCGGGCAACACGCCTGACTACGACTGGATTGATCTTTACGCGCTCAGCGTTGACTGGACTACTACGGCCAACTCGCATCTCGATACGCTTTCGCCTCCGCACATCGCGGATTACGACATGACGCTATGCGGGATGGGCAATACGTGGAACTGCATGCCCCAGCCCGGCACGACGCAGAAAATTGACCCGATACGCGAACCCCTCCATTTTCCCCTTCACTACCGGAACCTCGGGGACCATCAGGCGCTAGTGGGAACTTTCGTCGAGGATGTGGACGGAACAGACCACGCCGCGGTTCGCTGGTTTGAGCTTCGCAAGCCGGAAAGCGGCGGAAGCTGGTCGCTTTACCAGGAAGGCGTCCTTGGAGGAGAAAACGGGATACACCGCTCGGTCGGGTCCATTAGCATGGATGGCATGGGCAACATCGCCATCGGCTACACAAGGACGGGGACATCCGCGCCCTACTATCCCTCCATCAAGTATTCAGGCAGGGAGATCGCCGACTCGCTCGGCACTATGCCGAACTACGATTTGAACATCATGGACGGCTCGTATTCCAAGACGGGCGACGAGCGCTGGGGGGATTATTCTGGCATGGCGGTTGATCCCACCGACGACTGCACCTTCTGGTTCACTACGGAGTACATGACCTCGTCCAGTACCTGCGGGACGAGGGTCGCCGCCTTCCAGTTCGGGGCCTGCACAACATTGTCTCTGATGTCGACGGAGATGACCGACTTTTGTCCATTGGGAATGGCCGGCAGCGGCGACGGCATCGTAGACCCGGGCGAAACCGTCACCGTCAACGCGAAACTACGCAACGGTTTGCCGAGCGCGCTTACCGGGATCAATGCCACCCTTGCGGCGGCAACGCCCGGAGTAACGGTGATGAATTCTTCAGCCACATACGCCGACATGGCCGCCAGAGCGGTCATCAGCAACAATGCGCCAGGGTTCAGTTTCCTGGTTGACCCTACCGTGCCGTTCGGAACAGCGATCAACTTGAATTTGCACGTGGCGGCGCTTTCGGGAGGCGGGCCGTTCGACATTCCGATAACCTATCACGTGGGCCAGTATGCTTCAGGCATGGACGAAACGGGGATCCAAAGCGTCACGCCGCTGACGGCCTCCAACTCTACCAGTACGGCTTCGTTCTCCCCCGCCTTCGCGGTTGCGTCGCCCGACACCGCCACGGTTGCGTATACGCCGGGGTACACGGGAGTCCCCGTACCACTTTTCGGCCCCGATGACATGGCCAGCCTGGGGAGTTGGACGAAGGCTGGAACGGTCGCCATCAGCACTAATGCCCATTGCAGCCCCCATTCGAGCAACATCGCGCGCCTCGCTGGCACCAGCAGCAGCATTACATTGACAAATGCCGTCTCCACATACGGCTATAAAAATATCCACGTGATTTTCGATTCGGGGCTAAGCAGCACGCAGGGTACGCCTGTCCTGACGATGGATTGGTACGACGGAGCAACCTGGACTACAGCGTACACCAGCCCGGTTACGACGACTTGGAACTGCAGCAACGACATCGTCCTGCCGGCTGCGGCGGAAGGGAAGCCCGGCTTCAAGATTCGTTTCACGTTCACCAACACCGGCACGAGCCGTTACGGAAGGGTTGACTATGTGAGCATCACCGGCTCTCCAGCCGCGGGTGGGACATGGACGAACAACGCCAGGGTTTCTCTCGTGGATCCCTCCAACACTGTCACGGTGCTCAAGGACTACGGCGTGGCCGACGCAAACCCTTACGACGTCAAGCCGGCATACAGCGGAGCGGGTACCTATATGATCAGGCTCGAAGAAAATTCTGGCAACCTTGCGACCCTTACGGGAACCTCCATGCATGTCGTAAAAAGTGCCGCTTATACTGGCCATTCCTGTTCGCCACCGCGAGTGCCCTACAGCGTCACCGCAACCAGGATCACCACGAGCACGATGGGAACCGACGGCACCGTCACCTGGGATGCCACCAACTGCCCATCGCCGAATTACCACATAATCTACGGCAAAGGCGAAAATCTATCCACCTGGATTGTAGATGGCGGAAAGAGTACGATCGGCACCTCGGGAAGCTATTTATGGACGGGGATGCCCGATCCTGCGGGCTATTCCAGCACATTCCTCTGGTTTCTAGTAGTAGGTGACGACGGGAACAAGACCGAAGGATCTTGGGGCCTCAGGTCCGACGGCGCCGAGCGCGGGGGCACAAATTGCAGCAATGTCTGTGGCATGACATCAAAAGTCACGGCCGCCACCTGCTCGGTGCAGTAATGCGGCAATTCGGCTAAGATGGAGCGCGGGGCGGGCCGAAAGGCCC
>JBBIMN010000165.1:0-5225 GCA_037444385.1 Acidobacteriota bacterium
GGGGTGAAAAGGGAAGGCCGTGAAAATCGGCCGCGGCCCCGCCACTGTGAGCGGTTACGAAAGCGGCACTAAGCCACTGCCCCAATGAGGGTGGGAAGGCGCCGCGAGTAGGACGACCCGCAAGCCAGGAGACCTGCCTGAGGACGCACGTATCACAGCCCCCGCGGGGGGACTGCGCGCGCGCCGTTAGGGCTCCGGCTTTGAAAGAAAGCGGGATGCTATGCCGTGCGCGCATGGATCACCCACCAGCCACCAAGACACTGGCAAGGGTAAAGCAGTACCTCCAACCTATTCACGCTCATCAAATCATTATTCATACGGCACGGCCTCTGCCTCGCATTGCCTTCTCCCAGCACCCGCCTTATTACTCTTATTAACCGTGTTTTGCGGATGCACCCGCACCGCACCTCAGCCATCTTCGCGCCGCTGGGCAAGCCTCGCCCCAAGCATGAACGAGGTCCTCTTCGCCATCGGAGCCGGAACCGAGACAGCCGGAGTTTGCTCTCCGGCGGACTATCCGGCCGGGGCTGCCGCTCTGCCCGTCGTAGCTTCCTACGAAAACGTTGACAGCGAAGGTATCATCGCCTCGGGAGTTAGCGCTTGCTTTATTATCGAGGGAATGCAGGGGCAGCCCCAATTGGAGGCATTGCAAAGGGCTTCGATACCCGTTTACTCGTATCGTATGGATACGCTCTCTGACCTTTTTGATTGCATTGCAGACGTTGGTATAAAGACGGGCCATGCCGCCAAAGCCAAAGAGGTTGCCGAGTCAATGCGCTTGCGCATAGCCGCGTGCGCGCCGCCGCCCCAATGGCCGTTAGCCCGCGCCGTAGTGGTTGTAAACGCCGAGCCGTTGGTGGCCGCTGGCCAAGGCTCCTTCCTCGGCGGCCTGCTTCGTTCAGCCGGTTTTCTGAACGCGATCGCCTCACGCGGCGAGGCTTACCCCGTGGTCTCTCTCGAAACGATCGCATCGTCTCGCCCTCAATATCTCATCTTTCCGTCCGGGGATGTTTCCCACGACGCAGCAATGAACATGGCTGCAAAGCTGAACCGAATACTGGGCACGCCTTGCAAAGTGATCGAAATTCCGGCGGATTTGCTCGTGCGCCCTGGGCCGCGCTCCGCCGACGCGGCCGAGGCGCTCGCCCGTGCAAGAGGTTGTAAGACATGACGCGGCGTGAAGCCGTCGCGCTTTTCATTGGGGTGGCGGCCCTTTTCGCCGGTCTCCTTTGCGCTCTGCTTTTTGGCGAGCCTCTGGGGGCCTTTTCCGAAGCCTCCCGTGCAAAGGTGCTCTGGGACATACGCCTGCCCGAGGCGCTAGCGGCGGCGGGTGTTGGGGCCGCTCTTGGACTTAGTGGCCTTCTGTTCCAGCTCGCCCTTCGAAACGCGCTGGCCGATCCTTACGTTATGGGCGTGGCTGGCGGCTCGACCTTCGGCGCCGTTACGGCGCTCGTCATCTTGGGCGAAACGGGCCGCGTGTTTGCTCTCCCAATGCGCGCTGCCGCGGCCTTCCTGTCTGGCGCAGGGACATTAGCGCTTTTGCGAAAGGCCTCTAAGGGCAGAGTGGTGGCGCTGCTTCTTGGCGGAGTCGTCGCGAACACGGCCTTCGCGGCTGGTGCGCGCGTCTTGGCGACGCTTTTGTCTCCAGGCCAAACCGCCCAGGTCACGGTCTTTCTGTTGGGTTACATTCCGACGCCTAGTTGGTGGGAGCCTGCACTGCTTGTCGGCGTTGCCGCAATTATAGGAGCGTGGGCCGTCCACAAGTCACACACCCTGGATATCATGCTGCTTTCGGACGAGGAGGCGTGGTCGCTGGGCGTTGACGTCGCCCGAGCCCGCTCCCGCATCATGCTGCTGGGCACGTTTCTGGCCGCCGCCGCCGTGACTATCTCTGGAATGATCGGCTTCGTGGGGCTTCTGGTCCCTCATGCGGCAAGGGCGATGGCGGGCCACCGCCACAGAACGCTAGCGCCGCTTTCGTGCCTGCTTGGCGCCGCTCTTCTCTTGTTCGCCCACGCGGGCGCCAAGGCGCTTGCGCCATGGATACTGCTTCCCGTCGGGGCCTATACGAGCCTTTTAGGCGCCCCGGCATTTCTTTGGCTGATGATGGTACGGACAGGAAAGACAAGTATGAAGGATGCGGCGGCATGATTGTCTTCGATAGCGTAAGCTTCGCGTATCATGGCGGGCCAAGACTTTTCGAGAATCTTTGCGTTACGTTTCCAAAAGGCCGGGTGTCGGCGGTGGCCGGCCCCAACGGTGCCGGAAAGTCCACTCTCTTGAAGCTGGCCGCCGGATGGTTGCTCCCCTCCTCCGGCCACTGCTCCGTTAGTCACGTTGCGCTCGGGAGCGCCAATTCAGTGGAGAGGGCCAAGCGCGCCGCCTATGTTCCCCAAAATTCAATTCTGCCTGGAGACTGGCCGGTTGGCGACGTGGTGGCTTTGGGAGATCATCCTTACCGCGAACGGCCTCCGGCCGCGCGGCCGCTGACTCAAAGGCTCAGTGAGGCCCGTGAGGCGCTGGGGCTTGCCCCTCTGTGGGAGCGTAAAACGGAAACGCTCAGTGGAGGAGAAGCGCAGCGGGTCGTTCTGGCGCGAGCTTTGGTGCAGGAAACTCCGGTACTACTGCTTGACGAGGCGGCGAACCACCTGGACCTCAAGAGCCAGGTGATGCTTCATCATCTGCTGGCTAGGCTGGCGGCTGATGGGCGGGCCATCCTGCTCGCGACCCACGACGTCAATTTCGCGAGGCTATGGGGTTTTGATCTTTATGTTCTGGACCTTTCGGGACAATTGACGCCTTTCCCGCGAACAGAGGCTGAACAACGCGCGCTTCTCGAAAATGTTTACAATACCCCGCTGCTTCCGACAAGGCTCGATGGCATCACCTGTTGGTTTCCGGACCCGCACAAGGATAAGGTTGAAGTATGAGTTATGAATGTTGAATTAGGGAAAACGCAAAGCTAAACAGCAGGCCACCATGGGGAAAGGTTGAATTGCCAATGTTGAGAAAAAAAAGGCCTACCGCACTTCGTACTTGCCTTGCTCTCTTCTCCCTCTCCTTCGCTTTCGGCGCGCAAGCCCAGGATGCGCGCGAGGCGCTTCAAAACTATCAAAATACGATCACCGTCTATGGTGACCGGCTGCCCGCCTCGGAACGGCAGATTCTTGATACAGCGGCCCCGGTAGCCGTTGTGACTCGTGACCAGATCGAGGCATCGGGAGCCACGACCGTCCAGGAGGTTCTCGAAACGCTGCCATCCGCGGTCCTGCACAACCAGACGGGAAACCCGCGGGAATCGTCGGTTGACCTGCGCGCCTTTCCAGACGGAACAAGCGTTGCCGTATTTCTCGACGGCGTCAGGCTCAACGACCTTCAGGACAACTCGGTCCGTCTTGACGCGATCCCGGTAGAGGACCTTGAACGGGTCGAAGTTTACGCTGGCGCCTCGGCCCCCCTTTACGGAGGCGGCGCTCTTGGCGGCGTCATAAACCTCGTGACCAAGCGCGACCCGGGCATCCCAAGGCTGGATCTCGAAGCCAGAGCAGGGAGCTTTCGCGAGGAAGCGGGCCGTCTTCACGCGAGCGGCAGCTCCAAGAACCTCGAATTCTACGCGGCGGGCGCGACAGACCGCTCCAACGGCTGGCGCCAAAATGACGGTTACCGCCTCGACGACGCGATAGCCAGGTTCAACCTCTCGCTCCCGGCCGGCCAATCCCTGGCGCTGCTCATGATGTACGACGGCGGGAGGGAGAACGACCCTGGAAGCCTGACGCCCCAGGAATACGCGCAAGACCCCCGGCAGTCGCCGTACAATCTGAACGACGACACGCGCGGCAGGCGCAGAATCGCGTCGCTCGGCTACACGGCCGAGCCGGGAGGCGGCTGGAACCTGGACGTGCAGGCCTACTCGCGCAGGCATGACCGCGACACGCTTACCACTGGGCGCTTCGGCGCCGGCTTCTTCACCACCGGGTCCGAGTCGCTTGACGGCGCGGTCGCCTCCGTAAGAAACGCGGGGACCCGGGGCAAGTGGGCCTGGGACGTTGCCTCCGGCGCCGAGGACGCGTCGGGAAGCTTCGACGGCAGCGGCTTCTACACCGACATTTTCGGCGGTGGCAAATCCCTCGCTTCGCGCACGAGCATTAAAGAACACCTGTTCGGCGCGTGGGTATCGGCTGACGGAGGCTACGGTCCCTTTCACGTCATCGCCGGCTTCAGGGGCGACAGGGCATCGTATGACTACGCCGACCAGTTTGACGCGGCCAACAACGCCTCCAGGCTTTTTCGCGAGAACACGCGAAGGTTCGGCCTTCTCTACCACACGACGCCCGACAGCTCCGCCTTCCTCACCTTCTCCGAAGGCTACCGCATCCCCACGGTGGTGGACCTTTTCGCCTATCCCGGCTTCTATTCCAACCCCGGCCTCGTCCCGGCGCGCGCGCGCGACTGGGAGACCGGCTGGCGCTACATCAAAGGCGGAACTCGCCTGACATTCACGGCCTTTCGAATGGACATGAGCAACGAAGTCGTCTTCGTCCTGACCGACCCTCAATGGTTCATTGGGCAGAACCAGAACGTCGCAGCCTCCAAGCGAAGGGGCGTGGAAGCACAGGCCAACCTTCCCCTCGGCCGCGGCTTCTCCGCTTTCGCCGAAGCGTCCTACACCGAGACGCTCATAACCAGGGGCCCCTACGCAGGAAGCCGCATACCGATGACGCCCCGAGGCCAGGGAACCATAGGCGGCGCCTGGAGCGGCTTCGGCTGGAACACGCAATTGTCGGTGCACTTCGTCGGCCCGCAGCTCTACGACAACGACCTTCAAAACACCAGGCCGGAACTTGCCGGCTACACCACCGTTGACCTTTCCGCCGGATACCGCTACCGCGCCCTGACAGTCCGCGCCTCGGTCTCAAACCTTCTCGACCACCGCTACGCTGGGAGAGGCATCACCAACGGCTACCAAGACTACCTCACGCCCGCCTATCCCCTCTCCGGCAGCCTCACCATCGTCTGGAGCTTCTGACGACGGACAAAAGACGAAGCCTCCTCAACAGGGAGGGCGTGGAGGAAAGGGAGGGAGAAAGTTCATCGTTGAGGTTTTTCCGTAGGGGCGGGGTTCCATCCCCGCCCGCGTCATTGCGAAGAGCATCCCAACCCGGAATCCTGGAGTGCGGTGGCTTGCCGCCGCTTTTTGCCCCAGCCGCTCGCCGTTGGGGCATTCA